>NZ_LIYC01000021.1:0-79826 GCF_001418765.1 Gordonia sp. HS-NH1 | reverse complement strand
CCACGTCATCGACGTCCGACCACCACGGCGCGTGCGTGGTACTCGCCCATCGTTGGTTGAGGCACACCTCGAGGATCTCCTCAGCCAAGAACGGCTGCTGCGCAACGCAACAGCACCGTTCAGGTCGTCCTAGAACAGGGTATTCGGCCGAACGTAGTTGGCGAGGTCGACGAGCATGAATCGGTGGTCCCGGTTGGTGCGGGTCAGACGTGCCAGCTGACGCAACGAGCGCTCCGTACCGGTCCGGATCCCGTACTCGGTGAACGGGAACCCGAGCAGGGTCGACGGCTCCTTGTCCAGCAGGGCGTCGTCGGGGTTGTCGTGAATCCAGCCCAGCGCGGTGCCCAGCACGATCAGCAGCATCCGGGCCTTGCGCGGTTCGGTGTCCGGGATCTGTTCCAGGCGCCGCGCCGCCTCGACGATCTGCTCACGGGTCACCTGCGCGGTGGGCCGTCCGTGGACGAGCGCGATGATCGCCGTCGCGCGTGCGGTGTTGAAGTGGCGGCTGGTCGCGGGAACCTCGTCGAGCGGCTGGATGGCGGCGTCGATGTCACCGGCCGCCACCGCGAGCCGCGCCAGACCGAACGCGGCGGTCACGATGCTGTGATCGGTCAGCCACAGATCGTGATAATGGTGCTGCGCAACGTCATACAGTTTGGCGATCTTCTCCGCGGATTTCGCCGGACCGTTCTCGTCGGCGAGCCAGCGGCCGATGAGTTCGGCCGTACCCGCGACGGCAAGCTTGGGTGCGACCTCACCGGGCATCGCACCCAGGACCTCGTCGAAGCGCTCATAGGCCAGTTCTGGCTCGTCGTTCATCAGCGCGCAGATACCCATGTACCACTCGACCCGCCACGAATCGCCGTGGTGAGCACGGACTTCCTGGAGGAGGGCGAGCGCGGTGTCGACGTCGTCGAGCTGCAGGTGCGCGCGGGCCTCGGCGAGGTCGATCTCCCGTGAGGGGTGGGCGTTCTCGACCGGCCGCCCACCGAAGAGCGAGGCGAAACCCTCCGCCCGCGCGGTGTTGATCGAGTCGAGTGTCTGACGCGGATCCGACAGCGCCGCCGACGTGAGCAGGCTCGCCGCCGGGTCGAGCGGGTTGACCAGCGGTACGGGCAGCGCGTTGGCGATGTCCACCGGGTCGTAGAACGCCGCCTGATCGGGGTCGAAGAAACCGTCGACGGGCGCGAGCATGAGGTCGGTGCCGAAAGTCGAGCGCTGCGGGGTGAACACCGTCGACAGTGCGGGTCGCGGAACCCCGGTGTGGACGGCGACCGTCTCGCGCAGCACGTTCAGCACCTGGGTGCTCATCTCCTCCGCAGAGACGAACCGGTCGGCCGGGTCGGGTGCCGTGGCACGCTGCAGGAGACGGTAGTACGACGGGTTGTTCCGGAAGACAGGCGTTTTCGACGCGGCGGGCAGGCCGTCGACGTAGCGCCCGTTCCGCATCTCCATCGGCACGGTGAGGACCGCGAGGGTGCGCCCGATGCTGTAGATGTCGGTCGCGATCTGCGGTCCGGTCTTGACGATCTCCGGTGCCTGGAAGCCGGGCGTCCCGTACAGGTGTCCGTAACCGTTGATCGGGGAGACGGCGCCGAGATCGATCAGTTTCACCTCGTCGCTGCCGACCATGATGTTCTCTGGTTTGACGTCGTTGTAGACCAGTCCGACCGAATGTAGATAGCCCACGGCGAGAAGTACTTCCAGGATATAGGCCAAACCCTGCTCCACCGAGAGCAGGGCGTTGTCGGGATCACCTCCGGTGATCTGCTTGAGCGTCTGGCCGCCGATGTACTCCATCACGATGTACCCGAAGCGGTCATCGTCGTCGACGTGCTCGACGAAGTTGTAGATCTTCACGATCCCGGGATGGTTGACCGAGGCCAGGAACTGCCGCTCCGCGACCGCGACGCGCTGGGCCTCCGAATCCGAGGAATTCAGCAGACCTTTGAGGACGACGGGCCGATCACTGACGTTGCGGTCGATGGCCAGGTAGATCCAGCCGAGGCCGCCGTGGGCGATCGCGCCGGCGATCTCGTACTGGTCGGCGACCAGCGTGCCCGGCGCCAGGCCCGGGACGAACGAGTACCGGGCGCCACAGTTGTCGCAGTCACCGGTCGGGGGGCCGGCACCGTCGCCCTCGCGCCGGCCGACCGGTTTGCCGCAGCGCCAGCAGAACCGCTTGCTGTCGGCGATCACCGGGTCGTCGATGACGGCATCGGCGGGTTCGATGTCGGTGATCTTCGGCATCTCGACCAGGCCGCTGCCGAGCCGGCGTTCGTGCACCGGCGGCCGACGATGCGGCACCAGTCGCCGGCCGAGCGGACCCGAGTCGGGTTCGGGATGGGGTACGGCCGGACGCGATCGGACGACGCGGTCGGTCCGGTCGTCGGGGTCGACCCCGACGGTGAACACCGGTGCGACGGCCTGTGTTCCGACATCCGGGTCGGCGCGGCGCCCGGGCCGTGGATCGGTCGTGTCGTCGGAGCCGGCGGTCAGTGCCGCGAGGTCGGCCTTCTGGGTGCCGACCTCGGTGACCTCCGCGGTGGTCTCGACGTCGCTCCCGTGTGGGTCGTCCCCGAGAAGCGAGTCGAGCGAGACCCGCTGGGTGCCCAGCTCGTCGCCCTCCGTGTGGGCGCGCGAATCGCCGCGCACGTCGTCCGGCTCGTCGTCGTCGCGGGCGGTGCTGTCCATGGGCATCAGTCCCGGTAGTACGGCTGGGGTGCGCCGTACCCGCTGTCGAGGATGGACAACCAGCGGTCGCGGATCTCCTGCCAGCGACCGGTGACGCGGATGCGTTCGAGCACCCCGTTGACGAAGCGGACCATGTCATCCTGCCCCTTGGGAATCCCGACGCCGTAGAACTCCTCGCCGAGACTGGGACCGACGACCCGTACCCATGGGTCCTGCGCGGCGAGGCCCGCGAGGATCGCGTCGTCCGACGTCACCGCATCGATCTGGCCCTGCTGCATGAGCACCAGGCAGTCGGCCCAGGTGGTGGTGCTGACCATGCGCGCGCGTGGCTGGATCGACTGGATGCGACCGATCGAGGTCGTCCCGCGCGCCGCGCAGACGCGTTTGCCCGCAAGTTGATCCGGACCGGCGACGTTCGAGTTCCGGAAGGACAGAATCCGCTGCGAGGCAACGTAATAAGGGGCGGAGAAGCTGATGTCGCGCAACCGGTCGCAGGTGATGCTCATCGTCTTGATCACCACGTCGACGGTCATGTCCCGCAGCGCGTCGATGCGCTGCGCGGAACTCAGGACCTGGAATTCGATCCGGCGGTCGTCCCCGAAGATGGCCCCGGCGATCTCGTGCGCGATGTCGACGTCGAAACCCTGGATGTCGCCGGTGATCGGATCGCGGAAGCTGAACAGGTTGGAGCCGATGTCGAGGCCGACGATGAGCCGGCCGCGTTCCAGGATCCCGGCCATCGTCGAATTCGGTGGCATCTGACGGGGAAGCGGCATCTGGGCGGGCGGCCGCAGGGTCAGGGTCGCGTTGCATGCCTCGGAACTCGGTGGGGGCTCGACGGGCACGTCGACCTGCACGCCGGGCAGCACCGGCGACCCGGCGGTGGCGGTCGGCGGCGGTGATTCGGGTGCGGGAAAACGCACGCATCCGGTCGCGACCAGACCGGTGAGCGCGAGCACGACCACGACGGTCAGCAGGCGGCGAGCCGAGCGCGTGGTCGTCATCGGTACTCCCGGATCCGGGGTATGAGACCGCCCACGACCGCGACGCCGGCGAAGACGGTGAGCAGCAGGATCCCGGTGCCGGTGAACCCGAGTACGCGCTGCGCGGTGTTGATGTCGTCCCGGAACGAGTTCCGGGCGGTGGTGATCGCATCGACCAGTGCGGTGTCGACCGCAGTGTAGGCGCGCGCGGAACTGTCCGGCCCGTCGCCGACGGTGTGCAGGCGCGCGAGCCCGAAGTTCCCGGTCTGGATGTAGCGGCGGACGGCGGCGTCGGTGCGCCGCCACTCCGTCAGCGCCGCGGTGACCGTGTCCAGCTGCTCGGGGGTGACGGCGCTGTCACCGTCCTCGGTTCCGTCGCGCACGTCGTCGACGATGGTGCCGACCTCGCTCGTCGCGACGGAGAAGCTGCGTTCCAGACCGCCCTGGTCGCCGCGGCGGATGAGGGACAGCGTCTCGGCCGACCGTGCCTGCTGGGTGAGGATGCGCGCAGCGGTCAGGTCGCGGAGCGGGTCGGCTCCCTCGGTGCGGGCGTCGCTGGTCGCGGCGACCGACATCAGGCCGGAGGCGAGCAGCCACAGGGTCCCGATGCCGAGGGCGAAGATGGCGGCGACGACCCCGACGTTGAACCGCCTGCGGGTCCGGCGCGCGAGATAGCGGGACGTCAGCACCAGCGCGGCGAGCAGGAACAGCAGCGGTGCGTAGACGGTCCAGGGCGGACGGGTCAGCGTTTGTTGTGGATCGGCGATGGCCATCGAACGTCGTTCGTAGAGACGCTGCGCGGCCGGCAGGATCTGATCCTGCATCATCGACGACGCCTGTCCGAGATACGCCGACCCCACCGGATTGCCGAGCCGGTTGTTGGTCCGCGCCGTCTCGATGAGTCCGCTGTACACCGGGATCGACGTCGACAGCGTATCCAGATCGGCGCTGACCGCCTGCTCCGACCGGTCCGACGTCATTCCGGAACCGGGCTCGCTGGAGGTACCGGTCGCCAGGATCAACGACGACGACGCCGTCGCCAACGCATCCGAGTAGCGCTGTCGCAGATCAGGGGTCTCGAGCCCGCCGGAGATGAACGCCGCGTTGGCCGAGGCGTCGGCGATCGACAGTGAGCTGTAGAGGACCTGGGCGGCCTCGGCAAGCGGCTCGGTCCGGTCGATGAGGCGCTGCAGGGTCTGGGTGCGGTCTTCGAGAACCGTCGATGCGTACAGCCCGGTGCTCAGACAGCCCAGCGCCAGGATGCCGCAGATGATGATGAGCTTGCCGGGGGTGGTGACCGCGAAGTGGCGGATGGTCTGGAAGGGCGACTGGGCGCGTTCCCGGGCGGTGGCGACGAGTTCGCGACGGTCGGCGAGCACCTGGCGGATCGGAGGCGAGGCCTGCGCCGGCCGGATCGTGCGACCGCCACGCGTCAGCGCCGTCCGCACGGAGGACGCGTCGCCGGTCACCTACCTGATCCCTTCTCAAACGCTGGATCGTCTCCGGTGCGGTCGTACGGTCACCGGTTCCCCGTTCCGGATTCGCGTGGCCGGGCGATCAACGCCAGGTGTTGTGTCACTTGGGTCATCGTTCACCGGGTCGTGCGTGTTTCACCCTATGCCATCGGGCAGGGTTCCTCCGGGCTGGCCGACGCCGCGTCGCCGACCTCGGCCGTTCGGCTCGCGCTGCGTGAAACCGGCGTCTCCGCACGGTTCTCGACCCGGTGGGTAGGCCGCGGTTTGCGATGTTCCTGGCAGGTGGCGCGCGTCTCACTTACGGTGGAGGCACCTGGTCGAGGCGATCGGGATGCGAGGAGGCGTGGTGCGCGGCGACGGCGACGGCTGGGTGATCGATCCCGACGGTTCACGATATTGGGGAATCCACGGCGCGGCAGGCCTGTTGTTGCGGGCGCCGCTGCCGGAGGGAACGACCGGTGTACTCCTCCAGCACCGCGCCGCGTGGTCGCATCAGGGTGGCACCTGGGCGCTGCCCGGCGGCGCCCGCGACTCGCATGAGGGCGCCATCGACACGGCGATCCGCGAGGCCCAGGAGGAAGCCGGGATCACCGGCGACGACCTGCGCGTCGTCGCGGCGGTCGTCACCCACGAATCGCCCGGCGGATGGACCTACACGACCGTCATCGCCGAGACCGACACGCCGGTCCGCACGGTCGCCAACTTCGAGTCCACCGAGCTGCGGTGGGTCGACGAGAAGCGGGTGGACCAGTTGCCTCTGCACCCCGCGTTCGGGCTCGCCTGGCCCACCCTCCGCGAGCGCATCGCGATGCTCGACCCCCAGAGCTGAGCTGAACTGATCTGTCGGCGGGTCAGCCGACCCGTCCGCCGTCCAGCAGCCGGTTCGCGCCCGCGACCAGCGCGTGGACGTTCGCCTCGTCGCTGCTCGCGCCCTCGCCGGCGGCCCAGGCGTGGCGGCCGTCGTTCTCGCACAGGAGGAACGTCGTGACCACGCCGTCGACGACCCGCTGATGCAGACGGACGATCTGAACGGGGGCTCCGACGTCGTGGAGGATCGACGTCATCGCACCGACCGGGCCGGCGGCGACGGCGCTGCAGGACCTGATGCGGTCGGCGATCGCGAGCGTCGCCCGGCACTCGACCAGGTCGCCCGAACACGACGCGACCGACCATGACCCGAGCCGGATCGTGCCGCCGCGGGAGTACTCGTCGGTGAATTCCTGCCAGGTCATCCCGGTGGCCTCCTCGTGCATTCCAGGGGGAAGCGGACGGCCGTACCGCTCGGTGAACAGATCGCCACCGCGGCGGTCGTCGTGCTCATGCCACGAACAGGATCGATGAGACAGATGAAGAGGGTGCATCTCGGTAACCGATTTCGGTCGAAGAATGGGTGACCGACGAGAGAGCGCAACCGACCCGCAGCGGGGGGTCGGTCAGATTCAGACCCCGCTGCGGCGGGTTACGAGAATGCTCGTGATGCACAACATGATCGGTCCACCATAGACCCGCGGCACCGACCGGGCAAACCTGTTTCGTCGCCTGATGACGACTCGCTACAGCATCCCGGCGAGTTCCCGGGCCGCGGCGGTCGGGTCGGCGGCGGCGGTGATGGCGCGCACGACGACGATGCGCCGGGCCCCGCGCGCGGTGACCTCGCCGACGCGGCCGGCATCGATCCCGCCGATGGCAAACCACGGTTTCGCCGATTGTGTTGGCCCCGAGAGCATCTCCGCAGTGGCGGACACGAGGTCGAGGCCGGCGGCGGCGCGGCCGGGTTTGGTGGGCGTGGTCCAGCACGGGCCGACGCAGAAGTAGTCGACGTCCTCGTCGGAGATCGCGGCGGCGGCCTGCTCGGGGTCGTGGGTCGAGGCGCCGATGACGACGTTGCGGCCGACGATCCGGCGGGCCGCCGACGGCGACAGGTCGCCCTGTCCCACGTGCAGGACGTCGGCGCCGGAGAGCGCCGCGATGTCGGCGCGATCGTTGACCGCCAGCAGCGCGCCGTGCGCGTCGGTCATCGCCCGCAGTCCCGCGAGGATCTCGAGCTCCTCCCGCGCCTCCAGAGTCCCGAACTGGCGTTCGCCCGGCGAGTTCTTGTCGCGGAGCTGCACGATGTCGACGCCGCCCGCCAGCGCTGCGCGGACGAAATCGAGGAGGTCGCCGCGCTCGCGTCGGGCGTCGGTGCACAGATAGAGGCGGGCCGAGCAGAGCCGACGTCGACGGTCTGTCGCGTGGCCGGAATCCGCGGATCCTGACCTGGTGTTGTTCGGGGTCGTCACGCCGACCAGGCTAACCGGACGCCTGACGCCCCCGCGTAGGGTGGACCGCACGAACACGCGGGAGCCCGGACCGGCCGGGCTGAGAGTGCGGACCGATCCGCTGACCGTCGAACCTGATCCGGGTCATTCCGGCGAAGGAAGGTGATTCCAGCGTGAATTCCCCTCGGAACACTGCTCACCGCACCCTGACGGTGGTGGGCGGCGGCGTCATCGGGCTGACGTGCGCCCTGGCCGCGGCCGATGCCGGGTGGCAGGTTCGCGTACTCGACGCCGGAACCGACGAGCGCGCCTCGTGGGTCGCGGGTGGCATGCTCGGCTCGCTCGGCGAGGGACATCCCGGCGAAGACGCGTCGCTCGCCCTGTCGATGGAGTCGGTCCGGCTCTGGCCCGCGCTCGTGAAGCGGCTCGAGGACCCCGCGGTCGTCACCGCCACCGACTCGCTGTTCGTCGCGGCCTCGGCCACGGACATCGAATACCTGCGGCACCTCGCCGACTTCGTCTGGGCCGGCCAACCCCGCACCGACTCGGCGTTGCAGCCGGTGACCGGCCGCGACATCCGGGCAATCGAACCGTCGCTGAGTTCTCGTCTGGTCGGTGGCTATCGCGCGGTCGGGGAGTGGTCCGTGGACAACCGGCGCCTCCTCGAGGCGTTGCGTGCCGCGGTCACGACGGCCGGCGTGGAGCTCACCACCGCCCGCGTCGGGTCCCTGGCCGATCTCGACGACCCCGGCTCCGACGGGCAGATCCTGCTTGCCGCCGGGCTCGGCACCGCTGCCCTCTGGCCCGGCGCCGACCTGCATCCGGCCAAGGGCGAGATCCTCCGGCTTCGTCGCACCCGCTGGTCCGTGCCCCCGCCCGCCCACGTCGTCCGGGCACGTCTGCACGGTCGGGCCGTCTACCTGGTGCCACGCGAGGACGGTGTCGTCGTCGGCGCCACCCAGTACGAGTCCGAGGGGATGACCGACCGGGCGCCGCAGGCCGGTGGGGTCGCCGACCTGCTCGCCGACGCGATCGAGGTCCTGCCCGGACTGCGGACGTATGAACTGACCGAAGCGGCCGCGGGTCTGCGGCCGTGCACCGCCGACGGGTTGCCGCTCGTCGCCCGCGTGGACGCACGCACCGTCGTGGCGACCGGGCACGGACGCAATGGGATCGTCCTCGCCCCGGGCACCGCCGAGCGGGTGCTGTCGATCCTGGAAGGAGTCGAGGAATGAGTATCACGGTGAACGGCGAGAGCATGGATGTCGACGCCGATGCCTCGGTGCGCGACGTGGTCGCCGGGCTCGGGTTGCCGGACCGTGGGATCGCGGTCGCGGTGGACGGCGCGGTCGTCCCGCGCGGTCGCTGGGACCGGCACACCATGACCGACGGCGCCGTCGTCGAGATCGTCACGGCGGTGCAGGGTGGCTGACCAGTTGACACCGGACCCGTTGCGGATCGCGGGCCGCGACTTCTCGTCCCGGCTCATCACCGGCACCGGCGGCGCGTCGAATCTCGCGACCCTGGAACGCGCACTGGTCGCCTCGGGCACCGAACTCACCACCGTCGCGGTCCGCCGCGTCGACGCCGCCTCGGGCACCGGGGTCTTCGATCTGCTGCGCCGGCTCGACATCGCCGTGCTGCCCAACACGGCCGGCTGTCACACCACCGCCGAGGCGGTCCTGACCGCACAGCTGGCGCGCGAGGCGTTCGAGACCGACTGGGCCAAGCTCGAGGTGGTCGCCGACGAACGCACCCTGATGCCCGATGCCATCGAACTCGTCGACGCGGCCGCCGCCCTGGTCGGCGACGGGTTCGTCGTGCTGGCCTACACCAACGACGACCCGGTTCTGGCCGCGCGACTCGCCGATCTCGGGGTGGCCGCGGTGATGCCGCTCGGGTCACCCATCGGGACCGGTCTCGGAATCCTCAACCCGCACAACATCGAGATGATCGTCGACGACTGCCATACCCGCTTCGACGACCCGCTGCCGGTCATCCTCGACGCCGGCATCGGCACCGCGAGCGACGCGGCGCTGGCGATGGAACTCGGTTGCGACGGAGTGCTTCTGGCGACCGCGGTGACCCGCGCGGAGAATCCCGAACTGATGGCGACGGCGATGCGGCACGCGGTGATCGCGGGCCGGCTGGCCGGGCGGGCCGGCCGAATTCCCAAGCGCTTCTGGGCCCACGCGTCCTCGCCCGGCCGCGATCCGGGCTGACGGGCGCCTGCGACAGGCCGTACGAATGACAGACCGGGCCGCTCCGGATTCGACGGCTATGGTCGAGGCGTGTTGCGGGTAGCGAATCTCACGAAGGACTTCGGCGGTCAACGCGCGGTCGACGATCTCACCTTCGAGGTCGGGCCGGGACGGGTGACCGGCTTCCTGGGGCCCAACGGCGCGGGCAAGTCGACGACCATGCGCATGATGCTGGGTCTCGATCGTCCGACCTCGGGCACGGCGACGATCAACGGCCAGCGCTACCGGGACCTCGACCATCCGCTGCGTCAGGTCGGTGCGCTGCTCGACGCTCGGTGGGTGCATCCGAACCGCAGTGCGCGCTCACATCTGCGGTGGCTGGCGGCGAGCAACCAGATCCCGGCCGCCCGCGTCGACGAGGTGCTCGAGACGGTCGGGCTCACCTCGGTGGCCAAGAAGCGCGCCGGCGGTTTCTCGCTCGGCATGTCGCAGCGGCTCGGGCTCGCGGGTGCTCTGATCGGCGATCCGCACACGCTGTTGTTCGACGAACCGGTCAACGGCCTCGACCCGGAGGGCATCGTGTGGATCCGCGGGTTCATGCGCATGCTCGCCGCCGAGGGTCGGACGGTGCTGGTGTCGAGTCACCTGCTCACCGAGATGTCGCTCACCGCAGATCATCTCGTCGTCATCGGGCGGGGCCGGCTGATCGCCGACTGTTCGGTCGCGGAGTTCACCGGGCGGGCACGACAATCGGTCCGGGTGCGCGGCCCGCAGCTTGAGCAGCTGCACGCCGCGCTCGCGGCGGCGGGGTTGAACCCCGCCCCGGGTGACCCGGACGGCCAGGGGCGTCCGGTGATGCGCGTTCCGGACACCACGACCGATCACGTCGGCGATCTCGCTGCCGCTGCGGGCATCACCCTGCATGAGCTCTCCGCCGAGTCGGCGTCGCTGGAAGAGGTGTTCATGTCGATGACAGCCCACGCTGTCGATTACCACGGGGGAGCGAACCGGTGATCGCCGCGATCAACGCCGAGCGGATCAAACTCGCCAGCACCCGATCGCCGTACTGGTGCCTCGGGGTCGTCGTCGTGCTGGGACTGGGCCTCGCGGTGCTGCTCGGTGCCGTCGCCGGGACCTCGTACGGAAGTCCCGGGGAGGCCGACACCCTCACCGACGACTTCCTGATCGGCGTCGACCAGTTCGGGGTCGCGGTTCTCGCGATCATGGCGATCCTGGGTGTCACCACGGAGTATCGCTTCGGTACGATCCGCCCGACCTTCGCCGCGATCCCGCGCCGCCCGCGGGTTCTCATCGCGAAAGCGGTCGTGTTCGGCGGACTCTCCTTCGCGGTGGTGGCGATCCTGTGCGTCGTCGCGGTGGTGGTCGCACAGGTGCTCTCCGGCGTCGGGGTCTCGCTGACCGGCCCCGAGACCGTCCGGCATCTCTGGGGCACACCGGTTTTCGCGATGCTGTGTGCACTGATCGGTCTCGCCGTGGGTGCGCTCGTGCGGCATTCGGCCGGCGCGGTGGCGATCATGCTCGTCTGGATGCTGGCGCTGGAGCGCATCGTGTCGGTGCTCCCGCGCGTCGGTGAGCACATCGTGTCGTTCCTGCCGTTCCTCAACGGCTGGAACTTCCTCGCCGGCGGCAGTGACACCTTCCACTGGAACGCCTACGGCTCGTTGCTCTACTTCGCGGGTTTCACAGTCGTGCTGCTGGCGGCCGCCGTGGCGGTCACCAACGCCCGAGATGCGTAGTTCGCGTGGTTTTCCTCCGCTGATGTCACACGCGGAATCCGCTGAGAGCCGGCCGATGCCATCCGGTCGGACCACATTGATGCTTCGGCGCGGCCCATTGTAGGGCCCGGCAGACTAAAATTCGCGAATATGTCCACGAATTGGCCGCTTGTCGAGCGCGATCGGGAGTTCCGCACGATCCAAGCGGCGCTCAGGGGTGAGACGACCGGCTGTGGTGTGGTGCTGACCGGTGACTCCGGCGTGGGCAAGACGACCCTCGCCCGCCACGTCACCGCGGAGTTGCCGACGGGTGTGCGCTGGGTGGCGGGCACGGAGTCCGCGCGGTCCATCCCGCTCGGTGTGTTCGCCCACCTCGTCGGCCCGGCGACGTCGAGCGATCCCGTCACCTACCTTGCGGCAGCGCGTGAATCGCTGCTCGCCGACGGCGATGTCGTCATCGGTGTCGACGACGCCCACCTGCTCGACGAGCTGTCGGCGACGCTCCTGCACCAACTCGCGATCGACCGCGCGGTGCACATCGTCGCGACCGTGCGCAGCGGCGAGACCGTCCCGGACGCCGTGACGTCGTTGTGGAAGGACAATCACCTCACGCGGATCACATTGTCCCCGTTCACCAAAGACCAGAGCGTCGAGCTCGTCGAATCGGTGCTCGGCGGCCAGCTCGAGGAGCACTCCGCGAATCTCATGTGGGAGGCCTCCGGTGGGAACGCACTGTTCCTCCGGCATCTCGTGGACGGCGCCCGCCAGGCGGACACGCTGCGCCAGGTCAACGGCGTGTGGCAACTCCGCGGCCGCGCCGCCATCACCTCGGAGCTGGCGTCGTTGCTGGAGGGACGGATCGAGCAACTCGACGGCCCGGTCCTGGGCGCGCTGAAGTACCTCAGTCTGTGCGAGCCGCTCGACATCGACGTCCTCTCCGAGCTCGCCGGCGAAGAAGCCGTCGAGGAGGCCGAGATCGCCGGGTTGGTGCGTATCACCCGCGACGGACGCCGCCTCGACGTCGCGTTCCACCATCCGCTGTTCGGCGAGGTGATCCGACGCCGCCTCGGTCAGGTCTCGTCGCGACGGCTGCGCGGCCGGCTCGTCGAGGCCCTGCAGTCGCGGCCCACGAACACCCCGGCCGAGCGGATTCGTCTCGCCGACCTGGCGATCGAGAGCGACGTCGAGATCGATCTGACGCTGGTGCGGACAGCTGCCCGCGACGCGCTGAACCTCGCACAGACGCCGCTAGGCGAACGATTCGCGCGGGCGGCGCTCGACGAGGGCGGGGGACTCGAGGAGGCCGAGCTGCTCGCGCGGGCGGTCATGTGGCAAGGGCATCCCGACGAGGCGCGGGACATCCTGGCGCGATTCTCGCCGGACGACCTCGACGAGGGCCGGCTCGTGCTGTGGGGCAACTCGATCATCGGCAACACCTTCTGGGCCCTCGGCGACGCCGACCGGGCCGACGAGATCCTGCAGCTGCTGACCGAGCGCGTGACCCACCCCGCGCTCAAGCCCATCGTCACCGGCATCGCCTCGGCCTGTGCTCTTTTCGAGAACCGGATCGACGAGGCGATCACGTTGTCCGACACCGTGCTGGCCGAGTCCAAAGTGCTGCCGTGGGCGGTGGAATGGGCGGTGTTCGGCGGCAGCCTCGCCCGTGCGGTGGCCGGCCGCGGCGCGGAGGTCCGGGCGTTGGCCGAACACTCGCGGGAGGTCGAGGTCGACGGGCTGCTCCGGTTCCCCACCGGCTTCGGGGAGACGCTCGCATTGACCCTCACCGGCCGGCTCGACGACGCGGATGTCGCCTCCGGGCGCTTCGTGTCGGCTGCGCAGACCGCCCAGTACCTGGGCTGGGCGATGTCCGGAATCCTGGTCGCCGCAGTCGAACTCGCACGCGGCTCGTGCGGGTCGGTGACCCGGCGGATGGAACAGACGCTCGCGATCCTCGACAGCGGCCGGTTCTCCGACTCCTGGAACTTCCCGGCGCACATCTTCCTGGTGCAGGCGCTCAGCGCGCTGGGGCAGGCCGACCGCGCCGCCGCCGCGCTGGCCAAGGCGCGGGAGAAGTCCGGCAAGCATGTGGCGGTGTTCGGGCCGATGCTCGCCATCGCGGCGGCGTGGCAGGCGGCGGCGGCCGGAACCGTCACGCCCGCCGTCGAACTCGCCCATTCCGCGGCGGCGGCCGCCCGTGCCGCCGGTCAGTTCGCGGTGGAGGCCGAGGCGCTGCACACCGCTGCGCGCTTCGGTGACGAGGGCGTCGCCGATCGGCTCGCCGAACTGGCGGAACGGATCGACGGTCCGCTGTCGGATCTGTACGCGCGGCACGCCGCAGCCCTCCGCGACGGTGACGCGGTCGAACTCGATCTGTGTTCGGCAGCCTTCGAGGACTCCGGGGTGCGTCTGTCCGCCGCCGACTCCGCGGCGCAGGCCAGTGTCCTGCACGACGCGGCGGACAAGCGGTCGGCGACCGTGGCGTCGGCCGCGGTGGCCAACCGCCTGGCGTCCGAATGCGGTGGCCTGCGGACCCCGGCGCTGATCTCGGCCGCGCAGCCGTTGCCGTTGACCTCGCGCGAGCGCGAGATCGCCAACCTCGCGGCGGCCGGCCTGTCCAACAAGGACATCGCGCAACGCCTCACCGTGTCGGTGCGTACCGTCGAAGGGCATCTGTTCCGCGCCTACACCAAGCTCGATGTCGGTGACCGCGCCGAGTTGGCCGCACTTCTGCTCAAAGACGCACGGCCGCAGGCCCACTGAGAACCGCCCGGAGGAAGCGGACAGTCGACGATATGTCGGCGGTGTCGCCCGGAAGGGTCGTTTTCGGGGGCGGTTCTCGGCTCAACCGCCCGACCGATCGAGGGCGGCGATCACCTCGTCGTCGTCGACCTGGGTGAAATCCTCGTACGACAGTCCGACGGCGCGGAACGGTTCCGGCATCACGAGGACGACGACCTCGTCGACGCCCCGATCCTGGAGTCGGCGAACCGAATCCGACGGGGCTGTCGGTGCGGCCACCACCACGTGCGCGGCGCCGGCGGCCCGGACGGAGTCGACCGCCACGGCCATGCTCGAGCCGGTGGCGAGACCGTCGTCGACGAGAATGACCGTCCGGTGCGAGAGTTCGGCTTCCGGACGGTCACCGCGATAGCGTCGCTCGCGGTCGCGGAGGACACGCCGCTCCCGGTCGGCCGACTCCTCGAAGCCGGTGCGGGACACCCCGAGCCGACGGGGCACGTCGTCGTTGACGACCAGGTGGTGGGCGGTGAGTGCACCCATCGCGAACTCCTCGTGGCCCGGCGCCCCGATCTTGCGGACCACCAGGACGTCCAGCCCGCACCTGCCCGTCGCCCGGGAGATCGCGTCGGCGACCTCCCGCGCGACGGGGACCCCGCCGCGGGCGAGACCGAGGACAACCGGTGCCGACACCGGTGTGGCCGCGGTGTTCAGGACCGCGACGACCCGCGCACCCAGCAGGCGACCCGCCTCGCGGCGGTCGGCGAAAGTGCGCGGGCGCATCGTCAGACCTCAGACCCGCACTGCGGGACCGACCTTCAGAGCGAAACTCGGCAGGTCGGCGAGACCGATGGTCGCCTCGTATGTGCGGTCGTAGCCGGTGCTGCTGATGCGCCAGCCGTCCGCGGTGCGGCGGTAGGTGTCGTCGTAGAAGGCGGCGCCGATGAGCATGAACGAGAACTCGGCGACGATGACGCGGTCCTGGAGGTACCATCGTCCGCGTGCGGTGTCGCCGTCGATCTCGATCTCCGGATGCGCGACGCGATGTTCGGTGATCACTGCGGGACCGACGTTCTCCCGCATGTATCCGACCAGCTCGTCCCGGTTGGAAAAAGCCAGTCCCTCACCGTAGTTGCCGGTGACGTCGTCGGTGAGAGTCGACGAGAACGTCGCCCAGTCCTTGGTGTCGAGGGATCTCAGATAGCGGTACTTGAGGTTCTCGATCGCCCGTAGGTCCTCGAACCGTCCGTCGGGTGCGCTCACTTCGATCTCGTTCCCGGCAGGATCCCCGCATCGATGACAGCTTTCACGACGGGCCTCGTGCGCTCCAGCAGATCGTCGGTGCCAACCCAGATGGACTCTCCCACAGCGTCGGTGGTGGCCTCGATGTCGTCGTAGGTCGCCGCTCCGGAGGGGGTGAGCCGGTGCCCGTCCTCGACACGCTCGACCAGTCCGGCGTCGACGAGGCGGTCCACGCTGTCCTCCCACTCCTCTTCCGACCACCCCCGGGTCAGCAGCAGAATGCGCTTGCCCAGGGTGCGGCGGCGAATGGTGGGATCGGGGAGTTGCGACTCGTGGAAGACGGCCGCGTCGAATCCGTTCAGGCCGTGGAGTGCGAGAGCGGCGATGTGGTTGTCGCCGCGCCACTCTCGCAGAATCGCGACGGCGTGCCACAGGCGGAGCCGCGCGGTGTCCGGCTTCGGGGCGGTCGACCAGGCGGCGGCGAGCGGGCGGCCGCCGAGCGGTAGGCCGGCCGCGAGTTCGTAGTAGGCAGAGGCGAGTTCGTCGAGGCTCGCGTCGTCGACGGAGTCGCCGAGGATGTCGCGGAGCGAATCGTCGAGCATCTGGTTGCGCCGCTCATGGACGCGGTCGAGCCCGGCGTCAACGGCTGCGGCCCAGCTCTTCGCGATGAGTTCGAAGTTGAAGTTGTAGAAGGCAGAGGCGATGACCGACGACGTGCACGGGCCGAACGGGGCACCGCGCGCACCGACGTAGAAGGAGTATCCGCTCAGCCCGGTGTCCTGCTGCGCGCTCTTCAGGCCCGGATTGAAGTAGGCGATGATGTGGAAGGGTTCGAGGGTCTCGTAGGCGAGCCGGGCCGCGGAGCCCGTGCTGGTCGATGTCATCAACCCACCCTCGTCACCCGAGACGCGGGTGTCAACCACCTGGTGAGCAGGGGAAGCGGTCAGTTGCGGCGGGAGTCGCGAGCGTCGAGAACGGAGTTGTCGACCTGCCATGAGTCGGCATCGGGCGCCGGGCCGACGTCTCGCCGGGAGTCGTCGGCCTCGCCACCGAACCCGTCGGTCTCCGCGGAGGAGTCCGCCCGCGGCTCCTCGGACTCGGGCTCCTCGCGGCCACGGCGCCACCCGCCCTTCATCGGCGGGGCCTCGCCCAGGTGATCCGGGTCCACCGAGCCGTACCAGGCCACCAGCACGGCGCCGATCACCGCGCCGACGAAGCCGAGGATCGCCAGCCAGCCGAGTCCGGGTTTGGCCGTGTCCTCGAGGAACACGACCCCCACGAGGCTCGGGCCGGCCGTCTCGCCGACGACGAGCACGGCCGTCACCCCGTTCACCGCGCCGAGCTGCAGGGCAACGGTCTGGACGTAGAAGCCCACCGCGCCCGCGGCGGCGATGGTCCAGGCCGCCGGATCGGTCAGGAGGGCGACGGGATCGAACGGCTGGACTCCGTCGAGGATGCGGACGGCGATGGCGATGATGCCGAACAGCAGACCGGCCGCCGCCCCGCCGACGATGGCACCCGCCGGGCCGAGGTTGTACACGCCCACCAGCGCCAGGGCGCACAGGGCGAGGGTCGCGACGAACAGGCCCCAGTGGAATCCGACCTCCTCGCCGCCGCCGGTGTGATGGGACGACGCCACGCCGAGCAGGCAGAGCGACATCACGACCAGCCAGATGGCGACCCATTCGCGGGTGTGCAGCGCGATGTTGAGGATGATCGTGCCGAGCAGCGCGGTGATGACGAGGTTCGCCGAGACGATGGTCTGGGAGAGGAACAGCGGCAGGAATCGGGCGGCGAGGGCGCCGCCGGCGAATCCGAGGACGACCAGCGTCGTGCCGAGGATGAAGGCCGGGTCGACCAGCGTCGACATGGTCGACGAGAGCGTCGGTGCGCCGTTCTCGTTGGTGATGCCCTCGCCATCGTCGGCGGCGGCCTCGGCCACGCGGCGCGCACCGAGTGCACGCAGGACCGTCGACATCCCGTAGGCGACTGCGGCGAGGCACGCGGCGATCACGCCGATGACGAACAGCTGCATGCCTCCTCCAACTCGGTCCGGATGAGCCCCACAGGCTCGGACCGCCGACCACCCCGACTGCGTACACGCGCGATCGGCCGCCGGCGCTCTGCTGCAATCGTGCTGGTCGCAGAACTGCAGACATCGACGTGCCTGCCGATCGTGGAGAAACTAACAGGACGAACCGACAGGACGGTATCGAATATTCCCGCCCCCGGCCGAATCACAGCGGGAATCCTCGGCCCCGGCCGGCCGAACGCCTTGCGCCGGCGGCACTACACTCGCTCGGGTGAACAGCGCCGGACGAGCCCATGTCCTGATCACATTCGGCAGGTCCTTCCTGACCCTGGAACTCGCGCGGCTCATGGCCGCGGCCGGTCATCGCGTCAGCATCGTCGATTCGATCCCGGTCGGGATCGGTCGATTCTCCAACGCGGTGAGCGACTTTCATCGGGTGCCGCCGCCGAAGTTCGAACCCCTCGCGTACTGCCACGCGCTCGCGCGGATCGTGGCCGAGAACGATGTCGACATGGTCATCCCGGTGCACGAGGAGACCGACATCATCGCGATGCTCGCCGACGTGTTCCCACCCGGATGTCGGCTGTTCCTCTCCGATTTCGCCACCGAGAACCGGCTGCACAACAAATACGATTTCCAGGAACTGCTCGTCGAACTCGGTATTCCGACGCGCAAGTTCGCGCGGGTCACCGGACCCGAGGACGTCGGATCGCTCGATTTCACGCAGCCGTTCGCACTCAAGCGTTGTTACTCGCGTGGTTCGCAGAAGGTCCACAAGGTGACGCCCGGTGATCCGCTCACCTGGCTCGAACACGACGAGCAGAACCCGTGGATCGCCCAGGAATGGGCCTCGGGAAGCAACTACTGCACCTATTCGGTCTGCCACGAGGGGCGCGTCTACGCACACGCAACCTATCCCGTCGACTACGCCATCGACGGCAGCTCGTGCCTCAACTTCCGGTCCGTGGACCATCCGCGGATCGCCGAATGGGTCAGCGATTTCGTCCGCCGGGTGAACTTCACCGGGCAGATCGGTTTCGACTTCATCGAGGACCGGACCGGTTCCGGCGAGGCCGCCGATCTGTTCTGCATCGAATGCAATCCGCGTGCCACGAGCGGGATCATGATGTTCACGCCCGACGACGGGGTCGACCGCGCGTTCCTCGGGACCTGGGACCCCGACGACGGGCCGATCACGCCCGGCTCGGGCGTCGACAAGATGATCGGACTGGGCATGCTGCTCTACGGGTGGCGCTCCTCGTCCCGCAAGGATCGGACCCTGCGTGACTTCGTCCGCGATTTCCGGGGCGCATCCGACGTCGTCAAGAGCCCTGGCGACCCGAAGCCCGCGCTGATGCTGCCCTTCGCCTATGCCGGAATCCTGCGCAGCTGCTTCAAATACCGGGTCGGGCTCGCCGAGGGGTTCATGCACGATCACGAGTGGGACGGGCTTCGCATCAGCCTGTGACGTGCAGCGCCCGGGGCGTAGACTCTCCAGTCACCATCACCTGCGTGTTTGCCCCATCCGCAGGGTTGTCCGGGGGGACTCGAGCTCGAGGAGAGCTGCTCATGAACATGTCCAGAATCATGCGTCGTACGTCTGTCGGGGTGGCCGCGGTCGGTGCCGCCTGCGCGATCGGTCTGGCCACCGCGCCGGCTGCCTCGGCCGCTCCGGCGGTACAACCGGTGCAGCCCGTCCAGGCCGTCGGTTCGGTGTCGATCTGCTTCGGCATCCCCATCGGGCCGGTCACCATCAGCGTCTGTCTCTGATCTGATCCGTATGTGATCGCGTTGCGGTATGTCCCGGTTTCCGGGACAGACCGCAACCTGATCTGACCGCGCGACCATCTTGTGCCCTGACCGGCGCGATCCCCGGCCGAATGGCGCTCGCGCACGTACGATTCCCCGATGACGTCGACAACGGCCGAGGTCGAGGCGGGGACGGCCCCGAAGCGGGCGAAGGCGATCCTGGTCGCGCTGATCCTGGTCGCCGGGGTGGCCAACATCAATCTCGCGGTGGCGAACGTGGCACTGCCCGACATCGGCAAGGCACTCGACGCGAGTTCGACACAGCTGAACCTGGTCGCGGTCGGCTACTCGCTGGGTCTGGCGGCGTCGGTGCTCTACTTCGGCGCGCTGGGAGATCGCCACGGCCGCAAGCGAATGCTCATCATCGGCATGTGCCTGTCGATCCCGGCGTCGCTCGTCGCCGGGTTCGCGCCCAACGTCGAGGTCCTGTTCGGCGCTCGTCTGGTGGGTGGAATCGCTGCCGGCCTGGCCTTTCCGACGACCCTGGCGGTGATCACCGCCCTGTGGTCGGGACCCAAGCGCGTCCGGGCGATCGCCGCGTGGTCGGCGTTCGGCGGTGCGATCTCGGCGCTGGGCCCGGTGCTGTCCGGAGCCCTTCTCGAGGTCTTGTCGTGGCACTCGGTGTTCCTGGTGACCCTGCCGCTCGCCGTCGTCGCGCTGGTCACCGCGTGGCGGCTGGTGCCCGCCGACACCGGTGACGAGGCGGCGGTCGTCGACAACCTGGGCGGCGTCGTGTCCATCGTGATGGTGGGCTCGCTCGTCCTCGCGATCAACTTCGCGCCGAATTCCGATCAGCGACTCCAGGTCTACATCCTGGCGGCGATCGCGGTGCTGACCGGAGCGGGCTTCGTCTGGCGGCAGCTACGCGTTCGGGTTCCGCTGTTCGACCTCCGCATCGCCTCCCGACGCACCTTCTGGGTCGCGGCGGTGGGCGGGCTCATCGTGTTCGGCACGCTCATGGGAGCGATGTTCATCGGTCAGCAGTACATGCAGAACGTGCTGGGGTACTCCACACTCGCGGCCGGCGCCACGATCCTCCCGGCCGCGGCGGCCATGATCGTCGTGGCACCGCGGTCGGCGAAGCTGGTGCAGAACATGGGTTCGCGGTTCACCTTGCTGTCCGGTTACGCCTTCATCGTCGTCGGCCTGGTGCTCGCGATGCTCACCTGGGACGAGGACGCTCAGTTCTGGCATGTCGGCCTCGTGTACGTCCTCGTCGGGGTGGGTGTCGGCCTCGCGGGGACACCGGCGTCGCAGTCGCTGACCGGCTCGGTACCCGTTCAGCGTGCCGGAATGGCGTCGAGCATGTCCGATCTGCAGCGCGACCTGGGCGGCGCGATCTTGCAGTCCACCCTCGGTGCGATCTTGACCGCGGGTTACGCGAATCAGCTGCGGGAGACCATCTCCGATTCTCCGCAGGCCGATGAGGTCACCGAACAGACCGAAGCCGCGCTGACGAAGTCGTTCTCGAGCGCGGAGGTCTTGGCCGAACGCTATCCGCAGTACGCCGATCAGATCATCGCTGCGGCCCGCGACGCGTTCGTACAGGGCGACAAGTACGCCTACGGCGCGGCGGCCGGCATCGTCGTGCTGGGTGCGGCGGTGGTGTTCTTCTTCTATCCCAAACACGACGCGGAGCGAACGGCGATGGCGGAGTACGTGAAGCAACGCAGCCTGTGATCCCCGGGAACGCTCAGCCCTCGAAGCGGCTGGCGGCGGTGACGTCCTCGGTCAGGCAGTAACCGACCGAGAGAGGCTGTGTGAAGGACCATTTCGTCTCGTCCTCGGTACAGGTGAGGGAGTCGCCGCCCCGGCTGACGGTCTTGGCGAGGATGGTGCTCTCTGCCGGGGAGGCGTCGCATTCGACCTCACGGTAGTCGGCGAGCTTGCCGCCGCCGACCGGGATCTGGTAGCACGTGTCGACGGCGAAGTTGGGTGTGAGGCAGAGCTTCTGGTCGCCTTCGCCGAACGTGAGCGCCGAGGTGTTGGGTGTTCCGCACTCCGCCGAGGTGCCGACCTTGTCGGCGGCGTAGAAGGTGAGGCCCTCGGTCCCTTCGCAGTCGGCCTTGGTCGCCTCGACCTTGCCCTCGCCGGCCTCGGCACCGATCTGCAGGCACTCGCCCACGTCGATGTCGGAGGCCTCTTCGACGGATTGCGTGCCGACGCTGACACTGCAGGCCGCCAGCGCCGAGAAGCCCACACAGGCCGCGATCACGGCGGCCCGCCGGCCGAGCTGCCAGAAGGGCTTGTCCACGGACGGAACGCCGATGCCGGGCCCGGCAATCCGATCGTCGGTGGCCTGCGAATGGCTGTGGGTGCTGCGCGACATCGTGGTTCCTATCGTCTGGAGTGGGCGGATGCCCCGTCTCGGCGTTCATCGTGGTGATCAGGTGATGAACAACAGGATGTCTGCGCGCGCTTGGCGCGAACTTGGGGTCGACTTGTCCGGCCCTTGAGGGACCTGTCCAAGTCGCCCCCAGAAGTCGCGCCTGCGAGAGGAGAGCCGATGTCCGTCGCGTCCGGCGGTGTTGTCCGCGTGGTGTTGCCACATCAGTTGTTCGAATCGCACCTCGACGCCGAGCCCGGCACCCGCTTCGTCCTCGTCGAGCACGATCTGATGTTCCGGCAGTACCGGTTCCACGTGCAAAAACTCATCCTGCACCGGGCGAGTATCCGCAGGTTCGCGGAGCGATTGCGCGCCCGGGACTTCGAGGTCGACGTCCTGGAGACCGACGCGGACGAGTCCAGTCACGACCAACTCGTCGGATACCTCTCCCGTCGGAAGCCGGCGTCCGTCCACCTGTACGACGTCGTCGACGACTGGCTGATCGGGGACCTGCTGGCGGCCTTCGAGCACGCCGGGTGCCCACTCGCGGTCGACGACATCGCCGAGAGCCCGAACTTCCTCACCACCCGACGCCAGATCCGCGAGTTCTTCACCGGGAAGCGGCCGCGGATGCAACAGTTCTACACCTGGCAGCTCCGGCGACTCGGTGTCCTCGTCGACGCCGACGGCAAGCCGGAGGGCGGCCGGTGGAGCTTCGACACCGAGAACCGGAAGAAGCTGCCGAAGGGCCGCGAGGTTCCGCAACCGACACCGCCGGAGCGCCATCCCGAGGTCGACGCCGCGATCGCCTGGGTGTCGGACGAGTTTCCCGACAACCCGGGTGACGCCGACGGCTTCGGCTGGGCGACGTCTCACGACGAGGCGCGCGCGATGCTCGAGCAGTTCCTCGCCGACCGGTTCGCGGAGTTCGGGCCGTACGAGGATGCGATCAGCACCGAGCACCCGTTCGTCTTCCATTCGCTGCTGACGCCCGGCCTGAACATCGGGCTGGTGAGTCCGCGGACGGTGTTGACCAGGGCCCTGGAGGTCGGGGATCGCAACCGCGTTCCGCTGGCCGGTGTCGAGGGCTTCGTGCGGCAGCTGATCGGGTGGCGGGAGTACATGCGGGCGTCCTATGAGATCCGCGGCCGTGGTCTCCGGAGCCGGAACCACCTGGGCCACGACCGGAAGCTGGCGGACGGATGGTGGACCGCGGAGACCGGCCTCGAACCGGTCGATCTCGTCATCCGGCGGGTCCTCGCACACGGGTATGCCCATCATATCGAGAGATTGATGGTCCTGGGCAACGCGATGTGTCTGCTCCGCATCGACCCCGAGGAGATCTACGAGTGGTTCATGGAGATGTTCGTCGATGCCTACGACTGGGTGATGGTCCCGAACGTGTACGCCATGAGTCAGTTCGCGGCGGGAGAGGCGATCACCACCAAGCCCTACGTCTCGGGTAGCAACTATCTGCGAAAGATGTCCGACATCCCGCCCGGGGAGTGGGCCGAGGAGTGGGACGGTCTCTACTGGACGTTCGTCCGCGACCACCGGGACGTCTTCGAGGCCAACGCCCGCTCGAACTTCCTCGCGCGGGCCTACGACCGGCTGCCGGCGGGTACGAAGGCGGCGCACAGCCGACGGGCCGGCCGCTGGCTGGGTTGACGACCGCGCGGCTCAGCGCTGTTCGAGCGAGGCGTCGAGTGCCTCGAGTTGTTCGGGCCGCACGTCGCGGAGCACGGCGAGGGTCGCGGTGATCGCGAGGTCGCAGGCCTCGTCGACGCCCGCGCCGTCGACGATGAGGGCGCGGTGCGCGACGTCCAGGCTCATGCCGAGCAGGAGTGAGGCGAGGGTGTCCGCGCTGGCGGCGATGCCCGCGCCGCGTTCGGCGTAGTTGTCCCGCAGGCGTGCGGCGATCCGCGGTTCGAGCGCGGCGTAGAGCCGACGGTCGCCACCGCCCTCACGATGGCCGATGAGGACGCGCAAACCGGCCGGGTGGCGTCGGGCGTAGTCGAACAGCGCCTGCACCGAGTAGCGGGCGCGGGCACCGTAGGGCATGTCCTCACTCGCGTCGTACACCTCGAACATGAACGAGGTGAACGTGTCCAGCTCGCGTGTCATCACGCGATTGACCAGCTCGTCCCGGGACCCGAAGTGCGCGTACAGCGTCACCCGGGTGGTGCCGCCGCGTTCGGCGATGGCGGTCATCGTGGTGCGCTCGGCACCGACCTCGGCGATGACCGCGCACGCGGCGTCGAGCAACTCGTCGTCGGTGGGCCGGTTGCGCGTGTTGCGTGTCGGTCGTGCGGTACCGGCGTCGGTTGGTACCGGATGGTTCTCTGCTCCGGTGGCCACGTCGCTCCCGGTCCCCGTTCGTCTCGTCCGTGCGCCTGCTGACCGTCGCGGCCTACGAGGCGAGATCCCCGACGGTGCGGCCGAAGTAGGCCGCCTCGACCATGTCTCGGCGACTGCGGAGTTCGCTCGCGGGTGCCGAGAGTGCGACACGACCATGATGGAGCACGATCGCGGCGTCGGCGATGCCGAGGGCCAGATCGATGTGCTGTTCGACGAGGACGACCGCCATCTGGTGTTCGTCGGCGATCGACCGCAAGCGGGGCAGCAGGTCCTGCACCGCGACCGGGGAGAGGCCGAGGCTCAGCTCGTCGATGAGCAGGACCTTCGGGTTCGCGAGCAGCGCCTTCGCGAGCGCCAGCATCTGCTGTTCGCCGCCGGACAGGTTGCCGCAGCGCCGCCCCCGCATCGTCTTGAGCTTGGGGAAGTACTGATAGACGGTGTCGAGGTCGGGTCCGTTGCGACGCTTCGCGAGGCGGAGGTTGTCCGACACCGACAGGCGGTGGAACACGCCTCGCGTGTCGGGCACCAGGGTGACACCCCGACGCGCGTTTCGTTCGACCCGGCGGTCGATCGGGACCCCCAGGGCGGTCACCGTGCCCGACATCACGCCGAGGGCGCCGACCGCGGCGAGCAGGCTCGTCGTCTTTCCCGCCCCGTTCGGGCCGAGCAGGGCCAGGATCTCGCCGGGGCGTACGGACGCGCTGAGGCCACGCACCGCCGGCACCCCGCCGTAACCGACGGTGATCTGGTCGATCTCCAGCACCGGTGCCGTCGGGTCCGTCGTGCTCATCTCGTCTCCTTCGGGGCGTGCCCGGTCGTTCGGTGTCGATGCCGCCGTCGGACGGGCCGGCCGCCGGAACAGGTGCCTCGACGACGGCGTCCGGATCCACCTCGGGACTGCCGAGGTAGGCCGAGATCACCGCGGGGTCGTCCTGGATGGCGGCGGGTGGTCCGCTGGCGATCACGCGACCGAAGTCGAGCACGTACAGGCGGTCGCACACGTCGAGCACCAGGGACATGTCGTGGTCGATCAGCAGGATGCCGATGCCGGTCGCCGCGATCCGGCGTAGTTCGGTACCGAACTCACGGCTCTCATGGGTGTCGAGTCCAGCGGCCGGCTCGTCGAGCAGGACGAGTTGCGTCCCACCGACCAGCGCGCGGGCCACACCCACGAGCTTCTGCTGTCCGAGGGCCAACTCGCCGGGGAGCTGATCGGCGGCACCGGCGAGGCCGACGAGTTCGAGCGCCGACGAGATGACGTCGGCGGGCGGCCGGGAACCGTTGACGACGTCGGCGAACATGGCCCGCAGACCGACGGGTTGCACTGCCACCGCGAGGTTCTGGGCGACGGTCAGGTCGGTGAACAGTTCGCCTGCCTGCCACGTACGGGCCATGCCCGCCCGGCGGCGGCGATGTGAGCTCGCCTTGTCGAGTCGCTCCCCGCGCAGCGACACCGTGCCGGTGGCTTTCGTGAACCCGGTGACGGCGTCGACGAACGTGGTCTTGCCTGCACCGTTGGGGCCGATCAGCCCGACGATCTCGCCTGCCGAGACCGTGATGTCGATGTCGGTGTTGGCGCTGACGCCGCCGTACCGGACCGACAGTCCGCCGGTCTCGAGGAGCGTCGTCGGCGCGGTGTGCGGTTCGGCTGTCGACTCAGACATGTGCACCCTCCTGTTCGTTCTGGGCCGCGCCCGGTGCTTCCGGATGGGGTAATGGCCGGTGCCTCTGGGCGCGTATCCGGTCGCCGAACTCCGACACCGCGCCCGCGACCCCGACCGGGTTCAGCACCGCCATCAGCAGCAGGCTGCCGGCGGCGAAGAGTTCGTAGTACTCACCGAGATCGAGGGTTTGATTGAGGAACACATAACCCACGCCCAGCGGTCCGATGATGCCGGCGAGGACCGCGCCGGCGAACGACGTGATACCGCCGACGTAGGTCATCGCGAGCAGCGTCAGCCCGATCATGACCGTGAACGAGCCGGCGGACAGCTGACCGCGGCTGTACCCGATGAGGCAGCCGCCGATGCCGGCGAGGAAGGCCGACAGCGCGAAACCGAGCAATTTCGTTGCGGCCACGTTGATCCCGACCGACGACGCCGCGCGCTCGTTGGACCGCACGGCCAGGAAGGCCCGGCCGGTCGAGCCGCCCATGAAGCGCAGCACCACCAGGGTCGCGATGGCGACGACGATCAGGACCATCAGCGAGAAGCGGATCGTGACCAGGTTGGTGCCGTCACGCACGCCGAGGTCGAGGCCGAAGATCGTCGGGTCCTCGATGAGGTTGCCCTCGAAGGACGTGATCGCCGGATTGTTGAAGATGAAGCTCTGGATCGCCAGCGCCGCGGCCAGCGTCACGACGGCGAGCTGTGCACCCCGGATCCGGAGTGCGGGTACGCCGACCAGGACACCGAGACCGGTCGCGATCAGGGCCGCGAAGATCATGCTGAACGGGAAGGGTACGTCCCAGTTGGTCGTCAGCTTCGACAGAGCGAAGCCGGCCGCACCGGCAAAGGCCATGCTGGCCAGTGAGATCTGGCCGAGGTAACCGGTGAGGAGCACGAGGGACAGGGCGATGAGGCTGAGGATCACCGAGGTCACGACGCCGAATCGCCAGCTGCCCGAGGTGAGCAGGATGGCCGCGACGACGACGGCGATGCAGACGGTCGCCGGGATCACCCGGATGCGCGGGATCCGGACCGCGGGCATCCGCACCTCGCCGAGCGAACCGCGGGACGGGATGCGACCGCCCAGCAGGAAGAGGGCGATGACGACGATGATGAACGGGACGGCGTCGCCGAGGCCGGCCTGCGCCCATTCGGGCCACCAGTCCTTGGTCGTGAGCCACGTGATGACCGACTGGAATGCGCCGAGGACAAGCCCTGCGGCGCAGGCTATCCCGAAGGAGGTGAGCCGGCCGACGAGCGCGACGGCCAGCGCCGGGATGACGAAGAAGGTGTAACTGGTCTCGGTGAGTCCGATGGTGTACGACGCGAGCACGACGATGAGTCCGGTTGCCGCTCCGGTCAGCGCCCAGACGATCCCGGCGAGGCGGTCGGGGGAGTAGCCGGACAGTCGCGCGGCCAGTTCGTCTTCGGAGCCGGCGCGGGTCGCGACACCCAGGGTGGTGAGGCGGAAGTAGGCCCAGAGCACCAGCGAGACGGCGATGGCGACACCGGCCAGGATCAGGTCCGAGACGTTGACGATCGCACCGGCGACGTCGACCGTGCTCTCCGGCAGGATCGCCTCGGCGAACAGGTTCTCGGTCTCGAAGCGCAAGTGCACCAGTGCCTGGATGAACAGCATGAGACCCACCGAGGCGACCACCTGCGCGAGCACCGGGGCCGAGCGCAGCGGACGGAAGACGAGCACATGCGCGAGCAGGGCCCAGACCACCGCGCTGAGCACACCCAGGACGACCGCCAGTTCCATCGACGTGGGATCGGATTCACTGCCGAGACTCAGGGTGCCGATCGGCAGGACGAGACTGCCGTCGGTGCGTAGTGCGGCAACCAGATAGACCGAGTACAGGCCGATGGCGCCCTGCGCGAAGTTGATGATCCCGGTGGCGGCGTAGATGCCCACGAGCGACGACGCGAGCACCGAGTAGATGGCACCGGCGGATAGTCCGAGGAAGACGAACTGGAGGAACTGGCCCATGTGGTGTACTCATTCGTTCGGCGCGTAGGGATCTCACGCGCGTGGGGGTAGAAAAGAAGGGTCGGGGTCGCGACGCAGAGTCGGATGTGGCGGGGTGGGTGTCCACCCCGCCACATCAAGACCTGTCTCAGTAGGCGCCCGGGATGCGCTGCAGCGCAGCCGGGAGCGGGGTGATGAAGCCGCCGGTGGCGGGTTCGGTCTTTTTGTCGGCGACGACGTCGAAGAGCAGCATCTCGGTGGTGCAGTTCGGCGTGGTCGGCTTACCGCAGTTGAGCTTCGGGCCGATGAAGGACTGGTAGTCCGTGACGGCCTTCAGCGCACCGAGCACGTTGGGTCCGGTGTAGTCGGTCACCTTGGCGTTGTTGAGCGTGATCGCGAAGTCCGCGAGGGTCGCGAACGTGCCGTAGGCGTAGAAGCCCCCGGTGCCGCCCTGCTCGTCGATGAACGTCTGCGCGATCTCGAGGTTCGCCTTGGCCGGTTCCGGAGCGGAGTCCTTGGCCGGGGGTTGCCAGATCGGCGAGTACGTTTGTGCGCCAACTGCTTGCGGTCCCAGGGTGTCGATGAAGTCGGTGCAGGCCGCCATGAACATGGTGCCCTCGTACTTCACCGACCGCAGCGACTGGGCGAGCTTGGTGCACACGTTGTCGTTCTGTGAGGTCATCAGTCCGGCGGCAGCGGGGTTGCCCTCGGCCAGCGTCGTGGCGAGCGAGGTGAAGTTCGGGCCGGTCGGCGGGTAGTAGACCGACTTGACGTCGATGCCGAGCTGCGCACCGAGCGGCTTCATCAGCCCGTCGAACACCTGATGTGCCTGCGGCAGATCGGCATTCGCCAGGGTCAGCGACGTCTTGTTCGCCGCCTTGAGCTGCTGCATGAAGCCGACGAGGAACGCGGCGGGCGGCGGGCCGAAGTAGACACGGTTCTCGGCCGAGGCGCCGGTGGAGGTGTTGAACGGGATCTGACCGACCAGCGGGATGCCCGCCGAGGTGAGAATGGGTACGGCGGAGGCGGATTCGGCGTTGTAACCGTCGATCGCGGCGACGACGCCGGCCTCGACGAACTGATTCGCGCAGGACACCGTCGATTCGGGTGCGGTCTGGTCGATTCCGCAATCCACGATCTCGACGGGACGGCCACCGATGCCGCCGATCTGGTTGTTGATGTAGTCCAGGGCGGCGTCCTTGCCGGTGGTGACGCCGCCTTGGGTCGCGGGACCCTTGGTGGGGTTGAACAACCCCACCTTGATCGCCTCGCCCGAGGCCTTGGTGCCACTGGCATCCGCGGCTGAGCCGTCCGACGATCCGCCGTCTTCGCTGCTACACGACACGACCGAGAAGATGCAGGCCGCGGCGACGGCGACCGCCGCCAACCGTCCGGCTCTCCTGCGTGAATTCGACCAACGCATGTTTCGACTGCCTTTCCCGATGAACTCCGGGCACGACGACATCGCCCTGCGAGAGGGCATGGCGACATCGCCCCGGCGGGGCTGAGAAGGAATGAGTTCATCGACCCAGCGCTGTGTCTGGGTCTGTGATTCCGGCACCGTCCGCCCAGGTCACGGCGGTGAGTCCACGTCGGATGTGATGTGGGCCACTCGAAAAGTAGCCACATCCTTACGTTGGTGTCAAGCTGTTGCGACAAACTGGACACACACTGCACCAGACCGATACGGAACTGCCGGTTGCGAACGAGTTCGCAACCGGCAGTGGGACAAACGATTAAGTCATCGCGAGGTCGGGGCGGTCGTCAGCGAACGGTCACCCGGCCGTCGGGGCCGACGGCGACATCGGCGGTGTAAGCCCGCACGAGGTCGAGGCGCTGCCAGGAGGTGCGGCCGGGGCGCTGGTCGTCGAGCGGGTACCCGGCGGGTGCCGCCGTCTGTGCCAGGACCTGGCGTCGCTGCTCGTCGGTGAGTCGCGGGTACGCCGAGGCGATCAGGTCGACGGCCTGGGGCGGTACCGCCATCGGATGCGTCGACGACGCGACGCGACCGAAGCCGTAGGTCATCCGCTGCGCGTAGATCGTGCGGGCCTCGGCGTCGGTGACATAGGGCGTGTCGCGCGCGATGCACACCGACAGGGCTGCACCGCAACGCCATTCGAGTTCCTTGCGGATCTCGGTGGCGGAGGCGGTGAGGAGTCGGCGGAATTCGGGGTCGTTCCAGCGATCGGCGGCGGCGGCCTGCCCGACCATCGCCCCGCCGATCACGTCGAGCGGGTAGTGCACGCCCAGCACGATGCGGTGATACCCGCCCTCGGAGGCGCGGGCGAGGAACTGCGGCGCGAGCTCGGGCAGCATCGACGCGAACAGCGTGCCCCGCCAGAAGAACAGGCTGCTGTGACCGGACGGGAACGACGGGTTGCTGCCCAGGGCGTCGTACTCGCTGGCGCCGGGGCGCATGTACTTGCGGATCCGCTGGGGTGCCACGATGAACGGTCGCTCGTAGCCGAAGGCGTACTTCTCGACCAGCGTCGCGTTCGCCAACCCGCCCGCGCGGGCGAGGTAGTCACTGAAGAGGGCGGTCGTCTTCGGCAGCCGGCCGGCGGCGAGGGCATCGGAGAAGTGGCGTCCGAGTCGTGCGCCGAAAGCGTCGGACATCGTCTGCAGCGGATCGTCGTGTGCGTCGGCGAGCGCTCGACGCTGCAACGCCGGGTCGTCGGCCGCGGACTGGTTGATCGCGACCGCGGTCTCGAGGTTGCGGGCCATGACCTCCGGGTGATCCCGGCGCAGCGCGGTGAAGGTCTCGACGGGCGGCAGGTAGACGCCGCCGGGGTAGGACGAGACATCCGAGGCGTAGAGCCGCGCCAGGTCGGTGACGGGGAACGGCGACGGCGCGGGCTTGGCCGGCGCGGCCTGGGCCGGTGCCGCGAGCGAGAGGGTCGCGGCGATGGCTGCCGCGGTACCGACCAAGGATGCGGCAAACCGTGACCAGCGGGCCGAACCCCCTGCTGCCTGAGCCGGCGACGAGCGCAGCGAGGAGACTGGACCCCCTGCTGCCTGAGCCGGCGACGAGCGCAGCGAGGAGCCGAGTCGAAGGCCGGTCGTCGTTCGCGGTCGGGCGGCGCTGTCCGAGATCACGCCCTCGATCCTAGAGGGGAATGTTCGCGGGGCGAACGGGCGCGTGCATCGTGCCCAGCCGGCCGACTCACCCGAGCGGCAATCCCTGCTCGAGCAGGTCGATGGCGCGCAGGGTTGTCTCGAGCTGCGGCATCTCCCGGTTCTCGTCGATCTCGGTGGCCAGGTGGAAGGTGACCCCGGCGACCGCGTCGAGGAAGACCTTGAGCCGGAAGTCGTCGGGCGCGATCCGCAGATAGTCGGCGATGAGCTGGGTCATGTCCGAGATCATGCGCTCGGACTCGACCTGAAAAGTCTTCTGCAGCAACGGTTCGTTGCGGATGAGCTGCATGCGTAGCGGATTGCCCACCCACGGGTCGTCGACCGTCAGGCGGTGCAGCTCGGTCATCAGGCGTCGGATGAGGTCGAAGTGGTTGAGCCCGGGCGGCATCGACTCGACGATCGCCCGCGCCTCGGCGTGCAGGTGCTCGTCACCGATGACCACCCGTTCCTTCGACGGGAAGTAGCGGAAGAAGGTCGTGTGCGAGACGCCCGCGGCTTCGGCGATCTGCTCGACGGTGGTCTTCGCGTACCCCTGTTCGGCGATCAACGTGATCGCGGCCTGCCGGATCGCGTTGCGGGTGCGTAGTTTGTTCTGTTCGCGCAGGCCCATCCGACGCCCCGGGGTCGATCCCGGGGCGTCGGAGGTGTCGTGCACCGTCAGGCAATCGCCCATGCGTGCTCACTCATTGTCGAAAGGCATGTCCAGCTGGTCAGTTCGCCGGGACCGGAGTCCTGGTGTCGTCCGGTTCCTCGAGCCCGCGATGGCGGACTGCTTCGCCCTCGATGTCGAAGTTGATCACGAAGCGGTCCAGCCAGCGCGGCAGCCCCCAGGCGCGGTCGCCGAGCAGCGCGATCACTGCGGGAACCACCAGCATGCGGATCACGAAGGCGTCGAAGAAGACTGCCGCGGCCAGGGCGAAGCCCATCATCTTGGCGGTCGTCTCCGGGGAGAGCATGAACGCGGCGAAGACGCTGATCATGATGATCGCCGCCGAGGTCACGACCCGCGCGCCGTGCCGGTAGCCGGCCACGATCGCCTCCTTGGCCGACATGCCGTGGATGTACTCCTCGCGCATTCGCGTCACGAGGAACACCTGATAGTCCATCGCGAGCCCGAACACCACGCCGATCAGGAAGATCGGCAGGAACGAGATGATCGGCTGGGTCTGGGTGATCAGTCCGAGCCAGCCCTCCTGGAAGATCGCGACGGTGATGCCGAAGGTCGCGAGCACGGAGAAGATGAAGCCGACGGTGCCGACGAGCGGAACCCACAGCGAGCGGAACACGCCGATCATGATCAGGAACGCCAGACCGACGACCACGATCAGGTAGGGGATGAGCGCGTCGTCGAGCTTCTGCGACAGGTCCGACATGATCGCGGTCTGGCCGCCGACGTGCAGTTCGGCGCCCCGCTCTTCGACGGTCGGCGCGAATGCGCGGATCTGCTCCATCAGTTCGTGGGTCGCCTGCGACGACGGTGAACTCTCCGGCGTCACGATGATGAGCGCGGTGTTGCCGTTCTGCCCGCCCTCGTTGCCCGTCCAGGTGAGCGCCGCGGCATTGGCGACGTCGCCGAGCCCGGCGATGTGGCGGACGGTTTCGTCGGCGGCGGCCTTGATCTGACCGTCGTCGTCATGCACGACGACGAGCAGCGGGCCGTTGATGCCCTCGCCGAATCCGCGGCTGAGCAGTTCTTGCGCGGGCGCCTCCGCCTCGCTCGTCAGCGACAGGCCCAACTCCATCTTGGTGGCCGGGATCGCCGCCACCGTCAGCGCCAGAAGGCCCAGGACGATGAACGGGATCGGCCACTTCACCACTGTGCGGCCGACTCGGATCCCGACGGTGTCGTCCGATTCGGACTCCTCGGCATGCTTGATCCACGGGATCTTGGGCACGAAGGCGAACCGTCCGAAGGCGCCGAGGAGGGCGGGGATCAGCGTCAGGGCGGCGAGAACGGCGATCAGGACCGCGACGCCGGCACCGGCGCCCATCTGGGTGATGATCGGGATGCCGATCACCACGAGCGCGACCACAGCGATGATGACCGTCAGGCCGGCGAACACCACCGCGGACCCGGCGGTGCCGACGGCCCGGCCCGCCGCGTCTTCGGGCGCACCACCTCGCCGGAGTTCGGCTCGATAGCGCGACACGATGAACAGGGCGTAGTCGATGGACACCGCGATGCCGAGCATCGTGACGATGGCCGTCGCCGACTCGTTGATCGACAGGACCTCGGCCGACAGGTTGAGCAGCATGATCGTGATCGAGACGCCGACGATGGCGGTCACGAGTGGGATGAACGCCGCGATCAACGCACCGAACGCCACGATCATGACGACGAAAGCGACTGCGAAGCCGATCAATTCGGCGGCTCCACCCGGTTCCATCACCTGCATGAGGGACCCGGTGGCCTCCACCTGCAGGCCGTCTCGGCTGTTCTCCTCGAGGATCTTGACCAGCTCGTCCTTGTTCTCGACGGTGAGGTCGAGCATTTCGATGTTCTGGCGGACCTGGATCAGCCCGACCCGGCCGTTGTCACCGACGACCGTCGGGGCGAGCGCCGGCTGGGCCGCCGCGACGGCGAGCGGGTTCGCGACGGTCTGGGGATCGATGACATCCGGCAGGGTCCGGAGATCTTCGGCCAGCGCCTCCAGTTGCGCGGTGTGATTCTGCAGGCCACCCTCGGCGGCGACCAGGATGCTGGTGGAAGCCCGCTCCTGCTGCTGCATCACCTGCGGGAAGTAGTCCTGGACCTGTTCGGTGGCGATGCCGGAGTCGGTGCCGGGGAGGCTGAAGTCCTTCGCGAACTTCGGTTGCAGAGTGCCGACGAGGCCGGCGACCGCGATCAGCGCGACCAGCCAGGCCGCGATCACCACCCATTTGTGCCGGAAGGAGAACCTCCCGAGTGCGAACAAGTACGACGCCATGACGTGGAAACCCTCCGGTGCTTCGCGGGACCGGCCCCCGACGGGCGCGGCAGGTGATCGACAAAATGATAGCCACTCACACTCGGCACTGAGTACCACTTTTGTCGATGTGCTCTGTCACACTGCGCGCGTCGATGTGGGGCAGATCGCCACTCGCGGTGGTTTGGGGTCGCGACGCGCCGCCGGAGGGCCGTCTCGAAGGGTCTCGTCAGCGCGCGTTCGGCGGCGCCTGGTCTCCACGGGGATCGACGTCGGGACGGTGACGCGGATCGATCGGATTGTTCGAATGCCGACCGGACTGCTGGCCGGCACCGGCCGCGATGCCCCATCCGTCGGAGTCCTGTCCGTCCGTACTCCGCCCGTCTGCATTACGTCCGTCTGCGTTCCGTCCGTCTATGTTTCGTCCCTCTGCGTTCCGTCGCACGTCGGGGTCCAGCCGATCCGCGCGAGCGAACTCACTCTCGACCTCTTGCCGTGACTCCGCGGCATGTCCCTGGTGGTGTCGTGCCTGCTCCTGGAGGCGCTTGGCCTCCGCCGCCTTCGCATCCGCCTCGGCCTTGGCCTGGCGTGCACGGGCGTCCGCCTCCTCGGCGACGGCCTCACGATGGCGGACCGACGAGACCTGCTGGGCGGCGTTCTGCCGGATCTCCTCGGCTTGCACCCGTCGGCGCGCCTTTCGCTGGCGCAGCAGCAACAGCACGAGCGCAAGGACGACGATCACGACGACTACGGCGATGATGATCCAGATGGCGGTGTCCACGGCTCACTCTTTTCCTCGATGATGGTGGTGTCGGGTACCCCGCACCGGGGATGCCTAACCCACGCCGGACATCGCTCTGAGCTGCGGCCGCGTGGCCGTCACCGCGGTGCGCCCACGCGTTCCGGCGGCCTCCGCCGATCGGCGGAGGCGGTGATGCGGTCGTGACTCCGGTGCCACAACCACTCGAGGGGGCCGCGTTCGAAGCGGCTGAGCCAGACGCGGGAGAACAGGATGAGCACTGCGGTGATGGCTAAATAGAGTGTCACCATGGCGGGCACCAGCGTCGTGCCGTCTAGATGCCGAGCGAGTCCAGCGCCCCAGCCGTAGCAGACCGCGCCGGCGATGGCGTTCTGAAGCACGTAGCAGGACAACGCCATTCGTCCGATCGGCGTCAGGGCGCGACCGCATCGCCCGGGGGTGTGGCCGTCGGCATAGTAGCCGGCGACCCAGGCGAGCAGACCGAGTGCGACCACTGGCGCCAGGCCGTATCGCCCCACGACGAGTCCGGCGTCCCCGCCGGCCAGCCCGATGGCGAGATCGAGGGGAAGTGCCACTGCCAGTCCGGCGACCATCAGGCGGCGGCGCAACCTGGCTCCGCGCGCTTCGAGAACTCCGGCACGCAGAAGCGCGGCGCCGACGAGGAACAGCGCGATCGACATCGGCAGGATGAAGATGACCTCGGCGCGGAACATCAGCAGGTTCTCGGCGCGGAACGCGACGAGATCGATGAAACTGCCGTCCGCGTAGGGATTGGGGGACAGTTCGCCACCGGAGCCGGCCGGTGCCGGGGCGGCGAGGAGAGCCCAGGTCACCAGGCCCAGCAACATCACGTGCGTCGACGCCGCGACTGCGATGGCGACGTACTGGCGTCGAAGTCGCATCGACAGGAGGTAGGCGACGACGAGCCCGGTGACCGCGTAACCCATGAGGACGTCGAACTCGGTGAAGAGGAAGTAGTTGATCACGCCGTCGACCAACAGCAACGCGGCGCGCCAGAAGTACCGACCGGGCCAGCGGCGGCCTCGTCGAACGGCCGATCGCTGCTGGATGGCGAGTCCGATTCCGAACATGATCGTGAGCAGCCCCAGGAACTTGCCCTGGGCGAGCTGCTGCAGAAGGTCTTCGGCCACCGCCCAGGAGCCGGTGGCGTGGTGTGTGCCCTGGATGTAGCCGATGAGCCCTTCCGGGTTGGTGAAGATCCAGATGTTGGTGGCGAGGGTGCCCAAGATCGCGATACCGCGCAGGACGTCGAGTGCCGCGTGTCGGGTCGCCATCGTGTCTCCGTCCTTTGGTGGCACAGTCGTGCTATCAAAACACGAGATCAACGTAGCACGGGTGTACTACCATGAGTCAATGCCCAAGTTGATCGACCGAGACGAGCGACGCGCTGAGATAGCCGAGGCCCTGTGGCGGATCGTGTTGCGCGAAGGGGCGTCTGGGATCTCGGTCCGCGAGGTGGCGGCGGAGGCCGACATCTCGGTGGGTTCGCTACGCCACGTCTTCGCAGACAAGGAAGAGCTGCTCGAATTCTCGATGCGACTGATCTACGAGCGGGTCGAGCTTCGTCTGCGCCGGCACGAGCGGATTCGCAATCCGCTGCGTTGGGCCGAGGCCGTCTTGTCGGAGGCCCTACCGCTCGACGACGAGCGACGCGTCGAGATGCACGTCAACATGGCCATGATCTCCGAGTCGGTGGCGCATCCCGGACTCGCGACGGCTGCGCGCGAAGCCCACGACGGCCTGCGCTCGCTGTGCCGGACGGTGCTGAGTGTCCTCGACGAGCACGGGCTGATCGGCTCGGGCCGCGATCTCGACTCTCAGGCGATCGCGTTGCATGCCCTCGTCGACGGCCTGGCGATGCACCTGCTCCTCGCCGACACCGATTCGCCGGCTCGGGTCAGGCGCGTACTCGGCGACTACCTGACGGGGTTGGCGGTCGAGTCGGGAGAGATGTCGCAGTGACGCGTGGTCGGTTGTCGGCGGGAATGTTTGCGCTGCTGCGCATCTGCCCGCGTCGAGCTAGGCCTCCGGGTCCGTGTCGCCCTCGTCGCGGTCGCGTCGCTTGTCGGCGTGGAGGGACTTGACGCGCCGTTCCTCGCGACGGACCTCGATCTGGGTGGCGCGTTCGGCGGCAAGCCAGTCCGGCATCTCGCTGAGGAGCTCGTCGATCTGGGCCGTCGTGAGTGCCTCGGTGATACCGCCACGGACCAGGCCCGAGTTGGAGATCCCGAGTCTGGCGGCGACCAGGTTCTTCGGATGGGGGCCCTCGGCACGCAGCGTGCGAAGCCACTCCGGCGGGTCGGCCTGGAGGGCGGCGAGTTCGGCCCTGGTGATCGGGCCCTGCTGGAACTCCGCAGGAGTGGCCGGCAGGTACACGTCCAGCTTCTTGGCGGCGGTGGCCGGCTTCATCGACTGCGAGCTCATTCGTCGAGGGTATCGGGCGGTAGCCTTTGTGCGTGACCACACCCGACGTTCACACAGCCGGCGAGGCCCCCGTCTTCCGGCTGGCGTACGTCCCGGGGGTCACGCCGAGCAAGTGGGTCCGGATCTGGGCGGAACGACGGCCCGATGTGCCGCTGGAACTCATCGCACTCGACGTCGCGGACTGTGCCGACGCGGTCGGGGAGGGGCGCGTGCACATGGCGATCACGCGGCTGCCCGAGGCGCTCCGGCACGGCGATGCGCGGCAGCATCACACCATCGAACTGTACGAGGAGAGCACCGTCGTCGTCGTGCCGAAGGACCACGTCCTGACCGCGGGCGAGGAGATGACGCTGACCGATCTCGCCGACGAACAGTTCCTGTGGCCGCTGGACGAGCCGTTGACGGTGCCGGAACCCCCTGGCGCGGCGGTGGGGCACCGGCCCGAGACCACCGGTGACGCAATCGAACTCGTCGCAGCCGGCGTCGGCGTGTTGCTCGTGCCGCAGTCGCTGGCGCGTCTGCACCATCGCAAGGATCTCGTCTACCGCCCGGTGACCGATGCCCCGACTTCGGCCGTCGGACTCCTGTGGCCCGCTCCGACAACGGAATCGGCGGACGAGTTCGTCGGGATCGTGCGCGGCCGCAAGGCGACGTCGTCACGTGGACGCACCGACGAGGTGCCCAAGCGGTCGGCCCGGGAGAAGGCGGCGGCGAAGAGGGCGGCACGCGAGGCTGCCGGGAAGATCCCCGGCAAGAGTGCGCGTCGAGGGCCCGGACGTCCGAAGCGTCGGTGACCTCACGCAGTGGCGTGCCGCCCCCTGAGAGCCTCTGTCAGGCGCGCCATTCCGCGGTGCGTTCCGGTGATGCCTCGGCGAGTGCCTTGAGGGTGTCCTCGACGCCGAAGTCCTTGCCGTACACCGGGGTACCCGGCTGCTGACGCCACGATTCGGCGAGCGGGCCGGCGTCGACCGGGTCGAATCCGAGTTCGTCGACGACCCGGAACACGATCTCCTTGCCGGCCGCGTCGTCGCCGGCGATCGGCAGCGCGATGCGTCCCTCGGTGCCCGCGGGTACGCCCTTGTTCAGCAGGTGCTTCCAGAAGATGCCGTTGAACACCTTGTACACCGGTACGCCGAGCAGCTCCGACACCCAGACGCTCTCGGGTGTGCCGTTCTCGATCGGCTCGATCTTCCCGTCGCGCTGCTGCGGGTAGTAGTTGTTCGTCTCGATGACCGGCGCGCCGGCCTTGCGGGAGTCGAGGATGCCCGGCGCGAGATCGGGGGTGTTCTTCTGCGGGATGCTGACGATCACCAGGTCCGCGTCCGCAGCGGCGTCGGCCGCCCACACCGCCGTGGCCCCGGTCTCGGAGGCCAGCTCGGCCAGCGTCTCCGGGTCGCGCGAGTTCGCCACCTGCACCTCATGCCCGAGCGACGTCAGACGACGCGTGAGCGTCCCGCCGATGAATCCCGCACCGATGATTCCGATCTTCACAACCGCACCTCTTGCCTCTTGTTGGACGATGTCGATGACCATTCGCGCAACGAGGGCGTGTGCCGCGTCATTCCCGGGCGAGACGAAGGGTGACGAGCGACTCGGTCGGGTGCGTGGGACCGGCGCGCCGTGCTCGGCTGCTGCTGGACCCAGACATCGATGTGCGTGCCTATGGGGTGGCCGACCAACCGTGCCACGTCAGAGACTCCACGACGATCACCGGTCCGTCGGGCCGTCGGAGGCGATACTGCGGGTACTTCGCGGCCAGCACGTCGATGCCGTGACTGCCGACGGGTTCACCGGCGTCGACGACGTGTGCCCGGCCGTCGACCCGCACCCACCAGAGTTCATCCCAGCTGTCGGAGTACAGATCAGCCAAGAGCGACACCGCGGGATTGTCCGCGATGTTGGCGAGACGACGTAGTGCGGTGGTTCGTTTGGGCTTGTGATCCACGCACGTGTAGATGACGTCGTCATCGATTGCGAATACGACTGGGACCAGGTGCGGTTTGTTGCCGGGTGACACGGTGGCGAGCTTGACCGACCGGGCGGCGGCGAAACGTTCGCGAGTCAGGCGCGGGTCCATCTCACGAGGATGACATGCGCCCACGTGCCGAACTGGGCGCCGGAAGGGTCGGAACGCCGCGCCTGCCAGGAGATGAGGCTCGACGTGGTGACCGATGAGCACGGGCACCGGTTCGGGTCCACCTCTGTGTCCACCCCCGTTCCGGGGAACCCGACCAGAAAGGGTCTGCAGCATGACTCACGACAACGTTGCCGTCAGCCTCACGATCTCCGCCACGCCCGACGAGGTGTTCGCGACGCTCGCTGACCCCCGCACCCACCAGGCGATCGACGGCACCGGCTGGGTTCGGGACGCAGTCGACACGACACCGCTGCGGGAGGTGGGTCAGGTCTTCCGGATGAACATGTACCACCCGAACCATCCGGACGGTGACTACCTGATGGAGAACCGGGTCGAGGTGATCGAACCGCTGTCGGCGATAGCGTGGCAACCAGGGCAGCGCAACGATTCGGGGGAGCTCGAGTTCGGCGGCTGGACATGGCGGTACGATCTGGTGCCCGTGGGGGAGTCGTCCACCGAGCTCACCTTGACCTACGACTGGTCGGCCGTACCCACCCACATCCGCAAGTACATCCAGTTCCCGCCGTTTGCCGACGACCATCTGCGTAACTCGTTGAACCACATCGCCGAGCTCGTCGGCTGATCGGCGACGTCAGCACACAGAGTTCGAGACCCGGTGCCCCACCCCGCGATCGCCCGACGAGCCGGTCAGCCGACGAGGTCCGGATCCGGGTCGCGATGCGCCGACGCGGCCGATGCGGGTGACAGATCGGCGGTGAGCAGGTCCACGGTCGGACTGCGCGTGATCACCTTGTGGCCCCACCACAGAGCGAGGAACACGAACAGCGCGCCGTAGGCGGTGAGCCACAGTTCGAGATTCCCTGCGGATCCGTCGCGGATCGCCGGGAGATTCTGCCCGGCGATCACTGCAACACACATGAGCAACGCGATGATCGGGCCGGCCGGATAGAGCCACGCCTTGTACGGGAGTATGCCGAGGTCCAGACCTTGCGCCTGCCACGCGCGTCGGAACCGATAGTGAGCCCAGGCGATACCCATCCAGGTGATGAAGCCGGCCACCGATGAGGCGGTGACAAGCCAGACGTAAGCGCGACCGTCGCCCACCCGGCTCGCCAGGAAGCAGAGGGCACCGATGGCCGTCGTCGCGGCCACGGCGAGGAGTGGCACACCTGATCGCGTGACCCAGGCGAACACACGTGGCGCGTTGCCCTGAACCGACAGGCCGTACAACGCGCGGGTTGCCGCGAACAGGCTTGCGTTGCCCGCCGACAGAATCGCGATCAGGATCACGGCGTTCATGATCGATGCCGCCATCGCGATCCCCGCCTCGGAGAACACGAGGGTGAACGGGGCGATGGCGATGTTCTCCTCGGACGCATTCAGCAGATTGGGATCGGTGTACGGGATCAGGAACGCGATGATGGTCAGGGTGCCGATGTAGAACAACAGGATGCGCACGAAAACGGTGCGCACGGCGCGCGGAATCGCGGTCTTCGGTTCGACTGCCTCGCCGGCGGCGACCGCAATCATCTCGGTGCCCTGGAATGCGAAGCCGGCGATGAGGAAGACCGACAGCATGCCGAGCGGGAAGTCCACGAACGGAGCGTCGTCGATCGTCCAGTTGCTGAATCCCGGCGACGGGCCGTCGCCGACGACACCGAGAATCAACAGAACGCCGACGATGAGAAAGACGACCACCGCGATCACCTTGATCGTCGCGAACCAGAACTCGGCCTCGCCGAACGCCTTGACCGCGAACAGGTTCAGCGCGAGCAGACCCGCCAGGAACACGACCGACCAGATCCACGACGGCACGTCGGGTGCCCAGTACTTCATGATCAGCCCGGCGGCCACCAACTCGGCGGCCAGGGTGACCGACCAGTTGAGCCAGTAGTTCCACCCCGCCGCGAAACCGAAGGACTTGCTCACGAAGCGTTTGCCGTATTCCTCGAACGGGTTGCTGCACGGGATGTATGCCGACATCTCGCCGAGGCTCTGCATGAGGAAGAAGACCATGCAGCCCATCAGCAGATACGCCACGATGGCGCCACCCGGGCCCGCGTCGGAGATGGTGGCGCCGGAGGCGACGAACAAGCCGGTGCCTATGGCGCCGCCGAGCGCGAGCATGCTGATGTGACGACTCTGCAGTCCCTTGCGCAGAGTTTCGTCGGGGGTGATTCCCAGAGGACTGGACATCGGCAGAGTCTAACGGCCGGTCGGCGCGTCGGCCGAGTGTTGCAGCGCGGCCCGAGTACCGAGCCTCAGTCGAGGCTGGTCAGTTCGGCGACCAGGTCATACACCGGGTCGTCGGGGCCGATGTCGTAGGTGCACATGCTGTGCCGCGGGTCCGGGACGAACGCCCAGAACAGTGCGGTTGCCGTCCCGGCCGCCCGCTGACCGGCCACCTTGGTCCGGAAGTCGTCGACGCGCCCGGACCGCGAACCGCACGAGCCGGCAAACTGGCCGATCTCGTTCACCGCGAGGGGTTTTCCGACTGCGCGCGCCTGCCGAAGACGTTCGGCCAGTCCGTTCCACTGATCCCCGGGGAGCGCGACACCATCCGCACCGTAGTCGTGATAGTCCAGGACATCCACGTACGGGGAGCCGGCGACGTATTGGTAGTCGGGCCCGGCGGTGCCGCACTGACCACCGCCGGTGAAGCCGGACCAGATCACCGCACCGCCGTGCAGCCGGGTGAGCACAGCACCGGCGGTGTCGAAGAACGACCGCAATACCAGCTCGGCGTCGGCCGGGCACGACCGCTGCTGCCAGGCACACGTCTGATCGCCACAGACGGACGGCTCGGGTTCACCCACCAATTCCCATCCCGCCAGTGCCGGGCTGCCCTTCCAGCGTCCCACTGCCGTCTGCACCCATTCCTCGAACGTGAGTCCGCCCGCTCCGGCGGCTGTTCGCCAGCCCGATCGGTACCAGTCTCGTTCCTTGAAATCTCCGCTCTCGCAGGCACCATCGGCGGCGGCCAGTACCGGCAGGACCATCTGACCGTGCCGTGCCGCAGCGTCGAAGACGGCGTCCATCGGCCTGAAATCCAACTGCTGTGTGTACTTGTTCACCGCCAGTCGAGCGAACAGATTGAAGCGGGTGAGCGAATGCGGGGGTAGGACAGAGAAATAGTCGTCCAGATCCACCATCGCCCCGCACCCGGCGTTCACCGACCAGTCGGTGGCGAGCTGGTAGGCGTCGAACCCGGATGGCCACCACTGGCGTCCATCGAGCGTCAGTCCAGCCGGCGTGGCATCCACCCGATCGGGCGCCGCATGTGCGGGCGGAGGAAGCAGCCAGCACATGAGGAATACGATGCCAAGCACCAGGATCGGTCTTCTCACCACGTGTAGGTACATATGTGCGTCCCGTATGGATCTCGATCGCCGGCGCGGTCTTCTGAACCGCGTGACCGTACCGTACTCGTGGCTTGAGGTCTCGACTGCGGAGAATGCGTGGACAAATCCGGCAAATGGTGGAGCCGATGACGGGAATCGAACCCGCGTATTCAGCTTGGGAAGCTGATGTTCTGCCATTGAACTACATCGGCGAGCGAGTGCTGGACTCGCGACCGACAGCCTAGCAAACAGGCCGCCGGGACGCGCAGATGTCGCGGATCGTGGCGCTGGGCGCTACGAAGTGCTACATCTGGCCGGCGATGGGTTGGTGCGCCGGAGAAGCGGCGCCAACCGACACCGGCGCAGATCCTCCCCGACCATTCGATAGCCTCGACACCGTGCTGCTCTCCGACCGCGACATCCGCGCCGAGATCGCCGACGGGCGCCTCGCCATCGATCCGTTCGATCCTGCCCTCGTCCAGCCCTCCAGCGTCGACGTCCGGCTCGACCGCCTGTTCCGGGTGTTCAACAACACCCGCTACACGCACATCGACCCCGCACAGCGCCAAGACGAACTCACCTCGCTGGTCGAACCGGCCGCCGGTGAGCCCTTCGTGCTGCACCCGGGGGAATTCGTGCTGGGTTCCACCCTCGAGGTGTGTTCACTGCCCGACGACCTCGCCGGCCGCCTCGAAGGAAAGTCCTCACTCGGCCGCCTCGGCCTCCTCACCCATTCGACGGCGGGCTTCATCGACCCGGGCTTCTCCGGCCACATCACCCTCGAACTCTCCAACGTGGCCAACCTGCCGATCACACTCTGGCCCGGCATGAAGATCGGCCAGCTCTGCCTCATCCGCCTCAGCAGTCCGGCGGCGGAACCGTACGGCAGCGCGTCGGTCGGGTCGAAGTATCAGGGACAACGCGGACCGACCCCGTCGAAGGCGTACCTGAACTTCCAGAAGGACTGACCCCGCCGCCGGAAGTTCACCCTGCCGATCACCACCCGCCACGGCGTCGATGGTTACCGGCAGTCCCGGCTGGGTAAGCGTTGCGGTCATGAAGCTCACGGTGATCGGATGCGGCTACCTCGGTGCCACCCACGCGGCCTGTATGGCCGAACTCGGGCACGACGTCGTCGGTATCGACGTCGACGCGTCCAAGATCGAACGGCTCCAGGCCGGGGAGGTCCCGTTCTTCGAACCCGGTCTGTCCGACATCCTGCGCCGTAACATCGACGCCGGACGACTCCGGTTCACGACCGACCACCTCGCGGCCGCCGACCACGCCTCCGTCCATTTCCTCGGCGTCGGGACACCGCAGGAACCCCGTGGACACCGAGCCGACCTCTCGCACGTGTACGCCGCGATCGACGCGCTCGTCCCGACACTGCGGGGCGCACACTTGATCATCGGCAAATCGACCGTCCCGGTCGGCACCTGCGCCGAACTCGCGCAGCGGATCTCCGTGCTGTCGCACTCCGGAGCCGACGTCGAACTGTCGTGGAGTCCGGAATTCCTGCGCGAGGGGTTCGCCGTCGAGGACACCCTCGAACCGGATCGCCTCGTCCTCGGCACGGGCTCGCTCGACCCCGACGGCGTGAACACCGCAGTCCACGACCCCGGCGCCGGGTCGTCGGCGGGTGAGGTCGTCCGCGAGATCTACCGCGAGATCCTCGAGACGGGCGTCCCGCTCATCGAGACCGATTGGGCCACCGCCGAACTCGTCAAGGTCTCGGCGAACGCCTTTCTCGCCACCAAGATCTCGTTCATCAACGCGATCAGCGAACTGTGCGAGATCGCCGGGGCGGACATCAACACCCTCGCCGACGCCATCGGGCACGACCCGCGCATCGGACGCAAGTTCCTCAACGCCGGGCTAGGTTTCGGTGGGGGCTGCCTGCCCAAGGACATCCGCGCGCTGACCGCCCGCGCCGAGGACATGGGCGCACCGCGGGCCGTCGGATTCCTGCGAGAGGTCGACGCCATCAACATGCGTCGCCGCGGTGCGGCAGTGGAACTCGTCTTCGAGGCCCTCGGTGGTGAGGTCCTCGGGCGCAACATCGCCGTGCTGGGGGCCGCGTTCAAGCCGGAGAGCGACGACGTCCGCGACTCGCCCGCATTGACGGTGGCCAGCAGGCTGGCACTCGAAGGGGCGTCGGTCACCGTCTTCGACCCGAAGGCCATGGACAACTCGCGACGCGTCCACCCGAGCCTCGACTACGCCACCTCGGCGCACGATGCATGCGACCGTGCCGACGTCGTCGTCATCGCCACGGAATGGGCGGAGTTCGTCCACATCACGCCCGAGGAGCTCGAGGGCGTCGTCCGCGCCAGACGCATCGTCGACGGCCGTCGCTGCCTCGACCCGCAGATGTGGCGCGACGCAGGGTGGGATTACCGTGCGCTGGGCGGTCCGGCACCCACGCGCCCCGCACCGCGAAACAACCCGTCCGAGCAGGTGAGCGGACTCGCGCCGGGGGCCTCGGTCCGCTGAGTCGTGCTAGGTTGAGATTCGCGACTGTCCAAGGGGCACGTTCTCGCCGGGGGGCCTGGGGCGAGGTGCACGTGAGGTGCAGGAATCAATCACATGACCGACACGGTGGCCGATCCGGCCGTGACGCCGACGTCTGCGCAGGCAGAGGTCACGGTCAGTGCTGCCGTGGTCGACGCCGCGCGCGCCCAGCTCGCCGGCCGCGGAATCCCTGAGACAGCCGAGGTCGTTCTGTTCGATCTCGATCCGCGCGCGGGTGTCACGGTGGGGCGCATGGACCCCGCCCGCGGGACAACCGCCGATCCCTATACCGATTCCGGCCTCACCCTCGACGCCCTCGATCAGGTGACCGCCGACCATCTCGTGCGCGTGGGACGCGTGGCGGCGCCGACCTCGCGCGAGTGGCACGAGGAGGTCCTCGACCTCGTGAGGCGCGGCCGCGAACGACTCCGCGAGTCCGACGGCACGTTCCTGATGGGCCGCGACCACATCCGTTTGTTCCGGATGGCACGTCGTGACATCGCCGAAGCGGGCGCGCCGCTCACCGCCCGCGCCGAGGACCTCGCCCGCGCGGCCGTGTCCGGTGCCGCTGCCCCCGCAGTCGTCATCACCGACCGCGTCAGCGCCTGGCCGGGCCTCCGGGACGCCGTCGCGCGAGCAGTTCCCGTGCCCGTCGTCGACGTCGAGCCCTCGGGGAACGGGACCCGGCCCGTGATGATCGGCGGGCACGCTGCCGAGCCCGACGAGCCAGAGGCCGGAGTGGTCCCCGACCGATCTGTTCCCGACGACCCCACGACGGAACGCCGGGAGGTGACCGCACCGGAACCCACCCCGATCTTCGAGGCAGTCAACCAGTCACCGCCGACGCCGCCACCGACGATCGCGACGGCGTTCGCGGCGCTGGCCCCATCGGGCGCCACGCCCCACGATCCGTCCTCTTCTCACGGTGCCGGACAACGTCTTCCGGACCCACCTCCCGCCGACCGCCCGGCTCCCGATGGGAATGTGCCCCACGCCGGGGTGGGCCCCGAGCAGCACCCGACGGCCGATTCGGCACTCGCCGGGTCCCCACTCACCGGCGGTCGACGTCGACGAGGCACACGCGTTCTCGCCGTGATCGGGGTGCTGTGCGCGGTGGCCGTCGTGGCGGTGGCCACCGCCTTGGCCGTCACGCACGACGAACCGTCACCGGCCGTCGCCGCGCCGCTTCCCCAGCGCACGATCTCCTCACCCGAACCCGAATTCGCCGACCCCGCAATCCTTGCCGAGGCCCGGCAACCCGCGCGTCGATACACGCCGCCGCCTCCGCCGGAGACGTCGGCCTCGGTCGAGTCCGCGCCGCGGCCGCGCCCACGACCGCGAGCCCCTCGTCCGCAGCGCGGGGTGACGATCCCGAACCCGATCCCCGGTCTGCCGCCGATCGTTCTGCCCTGAGCCGGCGTCGTCGACACCTGTGGGAGAGGCCCCGGCTCGTCAGCTACCGGGCCGCGGTGCGAGCGCGCGCGCGACGAAGTCGAGGACGTTGTCGTAGTAGGCCGACGCATCGACGTCGGGTTGATAGGCGCGGGCGAGTTCCAGGCTGACCGCGCCGTGGACGGCGGACCACGTCTGCATGGCCAGGTCGCGCGGGTCGGCGGACATGACCACCCCGGCGACCTGGCCATACCGGATGATGTCGACGAGGACTGCGAATGCGTGTGCGGCGACCTCGATCTCGGGTGCGCACTGCGCCGAGAACATCAGACGGTAGATCACCGGATTGGCGAGCGCGAACCTCCGGTAGGCCAGCCCGGCGTTGCGTAGACGTGCCACCGGATCGTCGTCGGTCGCTGCGATCGCGTCTCCGAACTCTGCATAACCGTCCGTGACCAGCGCATCCAGTAGGCCGTCGCGACCGTCGAAGTGGTTGTAGACCCCCATCGGGGCCACCTGCGCCTCGGCCGCGACGGCACGGACCGTCAGGCCGGCCTCGCCGTCGCGCTCGAGGATCGTGCGGCCGGCTCGGAGCAGGGCGGAACGCACCTCGGCGGCCGAGGTGCGGGTGCGGGGCTTCGCGGGGGACATATTGACAACCTACTAGAACAGTGTTCTTCTTGAATAGAACACTGTTCTACAACACTGGAACGATGTTCTACCGACTCTCTGTCCGGCTGTCAGCACATGCGCCTCGAGCGGCCCCACTGATCAGGAGAATCCGATGCCAACAGAACGCACACACACCCGTTGGTGGGCGCTCGGCGCCCTCAGCTTCGCCGAACTACTCGTCATGATCGACAACACGATCGTCAACGTGGCCCTCCCGACACTCGCTCGCGACCTCGGCGCGGGGATCTCGGGCCTGCAGTGGATCGTCGACGCCTACACCCTCGTCTTCGCGGGCCTGCTGCTGACCGGCGGCTACCTCGGTGACCGCTTCGGGCATCGCCGGATGCTCCTCACCGGCATCGCGGGGTTCATGATCGTGTCGGTCCTGGCGGCGTCGTCGCAGGACATCGGTCAGCTCATCGCCAGCCGCGCCGGTCTCGGAGTCTTTGCCGCGCTGGTCTTCCCGGCCACGCTGGCGATCATCACGACCATCTTCGTCGACGCCCGGGAACGGGCGATGGCGGTGGGGATCTGGGCGGCGGTGTCCGGGGTGGCGGTGGCCATCGGCCCGGTTCTCGGTGGCTGGCTGCTCGAACACTTCTCGTGGACATCGGTCTTCTGGGTGAACATCCCGTTCGGTGTCCTGGCCCTGGTGTTGGTCCTGGCCGTCGTCCCCGGTACCCGCCCGCTGGCGGTGCCGCGGTTCGACGCCATCGGGGTCGTCCTCTCGGTCGCCGGTCTGGGCTTGCTCACCTTCACTCTCATCGAGGCGCCCCATGTCGGCTGGACCGAGGCGCGGACCATTCTCGGCGTCGTTGCCGCACTGATGATCTTGGCGATCTTCGTCGCGACGCAGCTGCGGATCGCACATCCCATCCTCGACGTGCGGCTCTTCGCCAACCGGCGCTTCGCGACCGCTGCCGGCATGATCAGCGTGGCCTTCTTCGCGCTGTTCGGCTTCATCTTCCTGATCACCCAGTTCTTCCAGGCGGTGAAGGGATACGGCCCGCTGGCCGCCGGGATTCGGACCCTTCCGTTCGCGATCGTGATGGCGGCGCTCTCCCCGGTCGCGATGGCGCTCTCGCACCGTTTCGGGCCCAGAATCGTGTCGGTGATCGGCGCATTCCTGATGTCCGGCGGGTTCGCGCTCGTCGAGATCGCCTCGCGCGCTTCCGGTTACTGGGAACTCATCATCTGGTCGATGGCACTGATGGCGGCGGGTCTGGCGTTCATCTCCGGTCCGTGCACGCAGCTCATCATGGACGCCCTGCGCCCGGAGCAGGCCGGTGCGGGTAGCGCGGTCAACGACACCACGCGCGAGCTCGGCGGGACGCTGGGAGTGGCCGTGCTCGGCTCGATCCTGACGTCCGCCTATGTCGCCGGTGTCGGAGAACGGTTGTCGGGCAACGGGGTACCGACCGAAGCGGTCGACGCCGCGAAGCAGTCGGTGATGGCCGGGGTCGAGGTGGCGGATCAGTTGCCTGGTGCGCTGGGAGACGCGGTGCGGGTCGCGGTTCAGGAGGTCTTCATGGACGGGTTGCACAACGCGGTCTGGGCTGCCGTCGCCGTGACCGCGACCGCCGGTGTCGCGGCGGCATTCTTGTTGCGCGGCAGCGGGACTGCGCCGCAGGTGGCACCTCCGGTGGCAGCGGACGAGGTCGACGGTGGGAGGCCCTTCGTGGCTCGTCGCTAGCGCTCCTCGCACCTCAGGGAGCGGAGGGTTGTCGCCGGCGCTCCTCGCACCTCAGGGAGCGGAAAAGCTCAGAGATCGAGGGTGAGGTTCCCGCCGGGACTGCGTGAGACGCAGGTGAGCATGGTTCCGGCCTCGCGCTCGGGCTCGGTCAGGATGTTGTCGCGGTGGTCGATCTCGCCGGACAACGTCCTGACCTTGCAGGTACCGCAGAACCCCTGCCGGCACGAGTACGGCACCGACGGCACCACCCGGCGGATCGCGGCGAGCGCGGATTCGTCTGCGGCGACGGGGATCTTCTGGCCGGTCGAGGCCAAGGTCACCGTGAAATCGGTCCCGTTCTCCACCGGTGGCGGGCTGAAGCGTTCGTAGTGCAGTTCGATGTCGGGGCGGTCGGCGAGATGTCGCCGCAGTCCCTCGAGCATCGGAACCGGCCCGCAGCAGTAGACGGCGAGGTCGGCGCGACCGTCGTCGACGGGGCCCACCAGCTCGTCCATGGTGGGCAGGCCGTCTTCGTCGTCGGTTCGGATGGTGATCCGATCCCCGAACCGGGCGACCTCGTCGAGGAAAGGGATGGAGTCGGCGCTGCGGCCGGTGTAGATCATCGACCAGTCCAGACCGAATCGTTCGGCGGTGGCCAGCATCGGCAGGATCGGGGTGATCCCGATACCGGCGGCGATGAACCGGAGCCTGCGTGCCGGTGAGCCGTGACCGGGGACGGCGAGCGGAAACGCGTTGCGCGGACCCCTGATCGAGATGACGTCGCCGACGGAGAGCGTGTCGTGGATCTCGATGGACCCGCCACCCCCGTCGGGTATGCGGCGGACGGCGATCCGGTAGTGCTCCCGGTCGGCCGTGTCGCCGCACAGCGAGTACTCACGCATGCGGCCCGACGGGAGCAGCACATCGATGTGGGCGCCGGCATGCCACGCCGGCAGGCGCCCGCCCTCGGCCGCCACGACCGTGAGGGCGATGACGTTCTCGTCCTGCGCGACGACCTCCCGGTCGACGACCCGCACCTGCGTGATGCCGTTGTTGGGCGGGCCGGGCTGCAGGGGTGACACGGGCCGCCACATCGGCCACCACGCCCGGAACACCATCGTGCCGAGCGTGATGACCGGGTCGTGCCGCCACCGGCCGTGCAGGTGCGGCGGGGGCGCCGTGAGCGTCGTCGAATGTGGGTGTGCGCGTTGGTTCATGACGTTTCTGGGTGGTGGTCGGTGGATGATCAGGCCGCGTTGCGGGCGGCCGGGGAACTCGCGAGGTAGGCGACGGCCTGCGCGGTGCTCCCGATGTCCTCGGGCCGGAAACCCGGTCGGAAGTAACTGAAGGTGGAGAAGATGATCGTGCGCATCTTCGGCAACGCACCTGCCCGCACACCCCGGTGGTAGTGCCAGGTCTTCTGGAAGTAGTTGTACGACAGCGTCGTGTCCTGTCTCATGATGAAGCGGTAGCCGCGCTGCACGAGGAACAGCAGGATCGGCAGCACCGCGAACATCGCGCGACCGCGCCGCAGATATCCGTCGCCGAAGTACGCGGCGACGTCGTGGGCCACGGCGCGGTGCTCCACCTCTTCGGCGCCGTGCCACATGAAGAGGTCGGCCATCGTCGGATGCGCGCCGAGCCGGGTCCAGGAGTTGTTCAGCGCGAAGTCCCCGAGGATGGCGGTGTAGTGCTCCAAAGCCGCGATGAGCCAGAGACGTTCGACGAGGTGCTTGTCGCGGGCTTCCTGGGTGCCACCCTCCAAGGGGCCGAGGACCTTGCGGAAGATCCACTCCATCTGCAACTGGTAGGGCCGTGGGTCGATGCCGTGGTGATCGAGGAACTCCCACAGGACATGATCGTGCGCCTCGGCGTGCATCGCCTCCTGACCGATGAACCCTCGCATCCGGGCGGCGAGTTCGTCGTCGGCGACCAGGGGCAGGGCCTCGTTGTAGGTCTGCACGAACCAGCGCTCACCCTCGGGCAGAAGGAGGTTGAGCACGCTGATGAAGTTCGACGCGACCGGGTGACCCGGAATCCAGTGGAGCGGGACGTCGTCCCAGTCGAACGCCACATTGCGGGCGTGCAGCTCGACGGGCCCCGGATCGGCCGATGCATCGTCCCGGTGCGCGGGAGTGTCGATGTGCGTCATATCCGTTCACCCCGCGACTTTCTGGCGGGCCCCGAGACGCGAGAGCCAGGGCGCGAAGCGGTAGATCCGGTATCCCACCTTGGCTTCCACGGTCACCGGCACCACCGCCTTGTCGTGCTCGATGGCCGCGACGATCTCGCTCGCCACCCTGTCGGGGGTGAATCCCCGGCGCCGGTAGAACCGATCCAGCCGATCTCGTTGTGAGTGCTCGGTTTCGGCGTCGAGTCCGGCGATCGGTGTCGAGGAGACGATGTTGGTGTCGACGAGTCCGGGGCAGATCGCGCTCACACCGATGCGGTGCTCGGCGAGTTCGGCGCGCAATGACTCCGAGAACAGCAGAACGCCCGCCTTCGACGCCGAGTACAGCCCGAGGCTGCGCGACGGGGTGAACGCCGCGGCCGACGCGATGTTGACGATGTGCCCGCCGACCCCGCGCTCGACCATCTGGCGGCCGAATTCACGACTGCCGGTGACGACTCCGCGCAGGTTGACGTCGAGGAGACGGTCGACCTGTTCGTCGGAGGCGGCCAACACCCCGCCGGCCAAGCCGATCCCCGCATTGTTGACCACGATGTCGGGGACTCCGTGGGTACGCCGGACCTTCTCGGCGAACGCGGCGAAGGCTGCGGTGTCGGCGACGTCGAGTTGGTAGGCCGTGGCCTGCCCGCCGAATCGTTTCGTCTCGCGCGCGGTTTCCTCGACCGAATCGAGGTCGAGGTCGGCGAGCACCGACTCGCAACCGCGTTCGGCCAGCGCGTACGCGGTCTCCCGGCCGATTCCGCTGCCTGCGCCGGTGATCACCACGAGCTTTCCCGTCAGCCGATTCGGCGGACCGACGACGCGTGACCGACCGAGTGGGGACGAGGGGTCGATGCCTGCGGTCTGGGCGGAGATGAAGTCACGGGCGACGTCGGCCACATAGTCGGGACGTGTCAGCGGGAGCCAGTGACCGGTCGGGGTGCGGTGCCGCCAGAGGCGATGGGCGTAGAGGTGTGTGTCGTCGAAAATGGCCGGGCGCAACGCGATGTCGCGCTCGTTGATCACCTCGAGCACCGGCACGGATGTGGGCCGGGGGTCGGGATTGCGCAGCTTGGGCCGGATGTTGGCGCGGTACAGGCGGAGTCCCGAGATCATGTCCTCGCGGAGATTCGGCTGGAAGGTGGCGTTCTCACGCGGCGTGCCCTCGACCCGGTACAGGAATTCGCGCCAGAGACGTTCGGACCCGGCCGCGCGGAAGAAGAGCTTCGGCAGGACCGGCAGTTGGAAGAATGCGGTGTAGGCCGACGAGCCGCCCTGCGCGAGGCTCTGCGCGAGCCGCCGGGGCGTCGGGCGAGACAGGTTGTTCCGCGCCCAGGTCCCCAGCTGGTCGAGGTTGGGGCCCGAAATGGACACGAAGGACGAAATACGGTTCTCGGCGCCGGGACGCACGACGGCCTCCCATGCGGTCACCGAACCCCAGTCGTGCGCGACGACGTGCGCCGGCTCGTCCGGACTCGTGGCCTCGAGGACCGCGAACAGGTCGTCGGCCATCGCACTGAGGCGATAGGCGTCGTCTCCGTCGGGATGGTCGCTGTCTCCGAAGCCGCGACAGTCGTACGCGACGACATGGTGGTCTTCGGCGAGTCGGGGCGCGACGTGGGTCCACAGGTGGTGACTGTCCGGCCAGCCGTGCACCAGCAGCACGGTGGGTTTGGACGAATCGCCCAGTTCGTAGGTGGCCAGCCGGATGCCGTCGTCGGTGACGGTTCCCCGCCGCCAGTCCGGTTGCTGTCGTGCCTTTTCGGACATGTGTGTCACCTCGCTGTGAATGGCCCCGACGCCGATCCTCGGCATGGCCTACGGGTTCATGCGGCGAGACGCGGAACGTTCGACGACGGACCCGATGGAGGTACACGTTACCAACGGTTACACAAATGTCCAGACCCTGGCGAAACAGCGAGGGCCCGGTCGCATGACCGGGCCCTCACCTGGGACTTTTCGCAGGATTCCGCGGAATCACTGCCGATACGACGACAGGAAGTTGCCGATACGTTCCACGGCCTCGGTCAGATCCCGCGACCACGGCAGGGTCACGATGCGGAAGTGGTTGTGGTCGTCGAGGTTGAAGCCGGTGCCCTGGACCACGAGGATCTTCTCCTGCAGCAGCAGGTCCTGGACGAACAGCTCGTCGTTGTGGATCTCGTAGACCTCGGGGTCGAGGCGGGGGAAGGCGTACAACGCGCCCTTGGGTTTCACGCAGCTGACCCCGGGGATCTCGTTGAGCTTCTCCCATGTGACGTTGCGTTGTTCGTACAGCCGGCCGCCAGGGGAGACCAGGGCCTCGATGGACTGGTATCCGCCGAGCGCCACCTGGATCGCGTGCTGGCCCGGCACGTTGGCGCACAGACGCGTCGATGCCAGGATGCCCATGCCCTCGATGAAGCCGCGGGCGTGGTCCTTCGGTCCGGTCATCACGACCCATCCGGCGCGGTAACCGCAGACGCGGTACGCCTTCGACAAGCCGTTGAACGTGAGGCACAACAGATCCGGCGCCAGTGACGCCACGTTCACGTGCTCGGCGTCGTCGTAGATGATCTTGTCGTAGATCTCGTCGGCCAGAATCAGCAGCGAATGCTGCCGTGCGAGTTCGACGAGCTGCTCGAGGACCTCACGCGAGTAGACCGCGCCGGTCGGGTTGTTCGGGTTGATGATGACGATCGCCTTGGTGCGGTCGGTGATCTTCGCGGCGATGTCGGCGACGTCGGGGTTCCACCCGTTCTCCTCGTCGCAGCGGTAATGCACGGGCTGCCCGCCGGACAGCGAGGTCATCGCGGTCCACAGCGGATAGTCCGGCGCGGGGATCAGGACCTCGTCGCCGTCGTTCAACAGCGCCTGCATCGTCATGGTGATGAGCTCGGAGACACCGTTGCCGAGGATCACGTCGTCGACGTCGAAGTACGGGAAGTCGGGGATGAGCTCGTAGCGGGTCACGACGGCACGACGCGCCGAGAGGACACCGGCGGACTCGGAGTAGCCCTGTGCGTAGGGGAGGGCGTGGATCATGTCGCGCATGATCACGTCGGGGGCCTCGAAACCGAACAACGCCGGGTTGCCGATGTTCAGCTTGAGGATCCGGTGGCCTTCTGCCTCGAGGCGCTGCGCGTGCGCGTGGACGGGACCACGGATCTCGTAGCACACGTTCTGCAACTTGAGCGACTGCTCGAGCGGCTTGAGGTTCTGGTTGAGGTGCGAAACATGGGGCCTACTCACGGGTACATTGTCGCAGCCGGTGGCAAATGCGTTTCTGCCAGTGGGGGCAAGGCCCCCTCGAAAAACAGATGTCGCCTGTCGTTGCGGTGAACGCAACGACAGGCGACATCTGTCGGGCCCTGGTGAGCGACTACTTGTGGCCGGGCCGCTTCTTCCCGGCCGCGATGCCGAAGCCCTTGGCCTTCGACGCCCCGGCCTCGGCGACCGTACGAGCCGCGGACGAGCCGTTGCTCGACGCATCGGGTGCCTCGGTCGCGGGTGTCTCCTCGACCGGGGTCTCGTCGGTCTGCGCGGCGTCGGGTTCCGGTGCCTGTTCCGGCTCGGGAGCCGCTTCCGGTGCCGGCTCGGGAGCCGGCGCGGCTGCCGCCGGGGCGGCCTTGCTCGCGCCGCCCGGACGCTTCTTGCCCGCTGCCATCCCGAAGCCCTTGGCCTTGGCCGGCTTCTCCTCGGTCAGCGCGGCAGCCGAACCACCCTGCGGTGCCTCGGGTTCCGGTGCCTCCGCCGTCTTTTCGGCCGGGGCGTCGACGGCCTCGGTGGCCGGTGCCGGCTCCGCCTCGGTCGGCGTGGGAGCCGCCTCGGCAGCTGCAGCGGTCGCAGCCGGCTTGGCTGCGGACTTCCCGATACCACCGGGCCGCTTCTTGCCCGCGGACATCCCGAAGCCCTTGGCCTTGCCCGGCTTCTCTTCCGTTGCGGCAGCGACAGATGTCTCGGTCGCAGTCTCGGTGGTCGCAGTCCCGGCGGTCGCCGATTCGGTGTCGACGGTCGGTGCGGCGTCCGGTGCCGATTCGCTCTCGTCGACCTTGCTCTCGGCTGGAGCGGTCACCCCGGCCGCCGGAGCTGCCGCGTTCGTGGTCTTCTGACCCGGCCGCTTCGCCTTGCCCATACCGAAGCCCTTGGATGCGGGCTTCTTCTCGGCCGCGGTCTCGGTGGCGGTCTCGGCGACCTCCTCCTTGACCGCTTCCGACGACTCGGTCTCGGCAGGCACCGGCTGCGCGGTCCCCCCGGCGGGCTTGCCGGCCGCGCCGGGACGCTTGGCGCCGCCCTTCATGCCGAAGCCCTTGGCGGCGGGCTTCTTCTCGGCGGGTGCCTCGGCAGGGGCCTCCGCGGGTGCGGAATCCGTGGCCGGAGCAGCGGACGATGCCGCGGCGCCGGGCTTCTTGCCGCCCTTCATCCCGAAGCCCTTGGAGGCCGGCTTCTTCTCGGCCGGTGCCTTCTCGGCGGGGGCTTCCGGCGCTGCGGTCTTGGCCGTCGCACCCGGCTTCTTGCCGCCCTTCATGCCCAGGCCGACCTTCGGCTTCGGCGCCGCCTCGGTGGTCGCCGAGGCAGATGCGGTCGCCGCGGCGGGAACCTTCTCGGGCTCGGGTTCGGGCTCCGGCTCCGCAACGGTCGGACGCGGTCCGAGGAACCGGCCGCCGAGCTTGACCTCGGTCCGGTCGCGCTTGACCGATTCGAGCAGCAGCTGCGCGACGTCGACGACCTCGACCTTGCCCTCGGACTCGGTGCCGCTGGTCCGTGCGGTCACACCGTCGGTCAGCATCACGCGGCAGAACGGGCAGCCGGTCGCGACCTTCTTGACCTGATCGCCGGTCGTGTCGCCCAGGGTGTCGAGTGCCTCGTCGACCCGGTCGAGGTTGATCCGCTTGCCGATCTGCTCTTCCATCCACATGCGGGCACCACCGGCACCACAGCACATGGACCGTTCGCCGTGACGCGGCATCTCGGTGAGGGTCGAGCCCGCGGCGCCCATCAGCTCACGCGGTGCGTCGTAGACCTTGTTGTGACGGCCCAGGTAGCACGGGTCGTGGTAGGTGACGCCCTCGCCGAGCGGTGCCACGGGGACGAGTCGCTTGTCGCGCACGAGGCGGTTGAGGAGCTGCGTGTGGTGGACGACCTCGTACTTCGCGCCCAGCTGCGGGTACTCGTTGCCCAGTGCGTTGAAGCAGTGCGCACAGGTGACGACGACCTTCTTGCGCTGGTCCGGCGCGGTCGCGAAGACCTCGCCGAGCATCTCGATGTTCTGCTGCGCGAGCATCTGGAAGAGGAATTCGTTGCCGGCGCGTCGCGCGGAGTCACCGGTACAGGTCTCGCCCTCGCCGAGGACCATGAAGTTCACGGCGGCCATGTCGAGCAATTCGGCGACGGCCTTGGTGGTCTTCTTCGCGCGGTCCTCGTAGGCGCCGGCACAGCCGACCCAGAACAGGTACTCGAAGCCCTCGAACGACTCGACGTCCTTGCCGAAGACCGGGATCTCGATGTCCATCTCGTCGATCCAGGCGGTACGCGCGGAGGCGTTCTGGCCCCACGGGTTGCCCTTGTTCTCGAGGTTCTTGAACATGCCGGCCAGCTCGGTCGGGAAGTCCGACTCGATCAGGACCTGGTAGCGGCGCATGTCGAGGATGTGGTCGACGTGCTCGATGTCGACGGGGCACTGCTCGACACAGGCACCACAGGTGGTGCAGCTCCACAGGGTCTCGGTGTCGATGACGGCGCCCAGGGCCTCCGGATCGAACTCGCCTTCCACGGCCTCGACGACCTGACCGCCACCGAGATCGCCCTTCGACTCGCCGACCAGCTTGCGGGCGGCCTCGGCGCGCGCCGCCTCGGGGATGGCGTTGAGCTTGTCCTCGTCGACGTTGCCGTCGGCGTCGACCAGGCCGACCTCGTCGCCGCCCATGTCCTTGCGGCCGCCGGCCAGCAGGTAGGGCGCCTTGGCGTTGCCGTGGTCGCGCAGCGACATGATGAGCAGTTTCGGGCTCAGCGGCTTGCCGGTGTTCCAGGCCGGACACTGCGACTGGCAGCGACCGCACTCGGTACAGGTGGTGAAGTCGAGCCAGCCCTTCCAGGAGAAGTCCTCGATCTTGCCCGCGCCGAACGCGTCGACGTCGGGGTCGGCGGTCTCCATGTCCAGGACCTTGCCCTGGCTCATCATCGGCTTGGCGGCGCCGAGGGCGACGCCGCCGTCCTGCTCACGCTTGAAGTAGATGTTGAAGAAGGCCGAGAACCTGTGCCAGGCAACGCCCCAGCTGATGTTCATGCCGACCATGGCCAGCCACACCATGCCGCTCATCAGCTTGATGACGGCGAAGATCGACACCAGCGTCGGGGAGGCCGGCAGGATCTTCGCCACCTGCATGGTGAAGAAGTCGGAGTAGACGTTCGCGTGACCGTAGGTCGCGATCTTCGACGCCTTCACCAGGATCATGCCCAGGCCCTCGAGCAGCACGACGCCCTCGACGAAGTACGCCGGACCGAAGCGCGAACCGCCGAAGCGGGACAGCCGTTCCGGGACGCGTGGGTGGTTCAGCTGCCGGATGACGATGAGGACGATGATGCCGACCACGGTCGCGATGCCGAGGAGCTCGTCCCACAGGTGCCACGCGAACGTGTCACCGAAGACCGGCCAGTGGAACTCGGGGTTGATGGACTGGCCATAGGCCTCGAACCACAGCAGGAAGCCGCCGAGGAAGCCGACCATCACGAGCCAGTGCGCCCAGCCGACGGTGCGGAACTTCACCATTCGCGTGTGGACGATGAACTCTTTGAGCATCGTCATCATGCGCGGCAGGATGGGCCAGAAGCGGGAACTGTCGACCTTGTGTCCGAGCTTGATGGTGCGGTAGATCCGCACCACGCCGCCGAGGAACAGGTACCAGCAGAACAGGCTGATCACCGCGGCTGTCGTGCCGATGGCAATCGTCGTGGTAGTCACGGGCGCGTACCGGCCTTTCGTCTAGGTCGTCCGCCGCCGGGTCGCGGAACGCGAGGCTGGGTACCACGGGGCGGTGTACTACAGATAACCGTAATTCCTTGCGCCACCGGCGCGCTGCCAAGGCTGGCCTAATTACGCAGGTCTACCTCATGACCGATGATACTCGCCAGTAACTTACTGTCGAGTCAGGGTGGGCGACACCACGTCTATACCGCGAGCCCCGCGGGGGTTCACCGCGTGTGCGCGACCTTCTCGAGCTCCTCGAGCGCGGTGTCGAGGTGTGTGAGCAGCCGTTGGAGGCTCGGGAGCTGGGCGCGAGCACCGATCAGGCCGAAGTTGATGTGATCGGCGGTGCTGGTCACGGTGATGTTGAGCGCCAGTCCCTGCGTCGGGATTGAGACGGGATACACACCGTCGAGTCGGGCGCCGTTCCAGTAGAGGTGCTTTGTCGGGCCAGGCACATTGCTGATGATGATGTTGAACTGCGGCGGGACGTACTGCACGAAGCCGGGGACGGTGGCGAAGGCCAGGGGCGCGAAGTTGGCCGCGCCGAGGGCAAGGGCCTGCAACGGCCGCAGACCGCGGACCACGGACTTGCTGTGTCGCGCCGAATCCACGAGCTTGTCGAGCCGGCGTTCGGCATCGGGTTCGTCGGTTGCCAGGCTCACCAGGATCGCGGTCACCGCATTTCCGTCGTCGTCGCCGTCGGTGTGCATCGACACCGGTACCGCGGCGATCAGCGGCGCGTCGGGCAACGCGTCCTGGTCGATGAGGTACGACCGCAGCGCGCCCGAGCACATCGCGACGATGACGTCGTTGAGGGTGATGCTGCGGGCGTCTGCCACCGCACGGAGACGGTCGAGTTCCCACTGCTGGGAGGCGAACCGGCGGGCGCTGCCGATCGCGACGTCGAGGATGGTGCGCGGTGCTCGTCCGAGGGGCGCCACGAAGTCCGGATCGCGCAGACCGGCGACGGCCACCTTGGCCGCGGCCGGTCCGAGGCCGGCGATCTGGCCGGCCACGTTCGCCAATCCCGACACCCGGCCGCGCAGACTCGGCGCGGGACGGGGACGGCGACGTTCGGCGAGCGCCGGGTCCCACGGTGCGGTGCCCGACCGGTCGCCGGGGTCCTCGGAGAGCGTGCGCTGCAGGAGTCGCAGGGCGGAGACGCCGTCGACCACCGAGTGGTGGATCTTGCTGTAGAGCGCCACCCGCCCGTCCGCGAGGCCCTCGATGACATGGATCTCCCACATCGGGCGGAACCGATCCAGCAGTGCCCCGTGGTTGAGTGAGACGTATCGCAACAGCTCGAGCACGCGTCCCGGGCGGGGGAGGACCGCACGACGCACGTGGTAGTCGAAGTCGATCTCGTCGTCGTACGACCACGCGACGTTGCCGAGTATCGTCACCGGCGAGGCCGGGCGTTTGCGGAAGAGCGGATGGATCTCGGTGCAGCCGCAGAACGCCTCGATGATCTCCTCGGCGAGCTCGCTGGACGACTGGCCCTCGCGTGGCACGAACAGCTGGAGTCCCCCGACGTGCATGGGTTGTTCACGTGTCTCGGCCAACAGGAACATCGACGAGGTGACCGGCATGTACGGCATCGCACCATCACTTTCAACACCGCGGGGTGGTGCGCACAGGCTGAGCGCGACCGGGTCCTCCAAGTATCACGGGGTGACCGCCGGGCCCGGGCTGGAATGGCCATGTTGGGGACGGGCTCCCTACGTTGTAGGGGTGAGATCGGGTGCTCGTCTGGTGGTGCCGGCACTGCTGGTGCTGGTCGAACTGTGGATCACCGTGGCCGTCACCTGGATGTACTTCGCGTCGGCGGGCAGGGTCGACGACGCGCCCGCGCCCGCTTCCCGTCCGACGCTGCTGGTGTTGGGTTCGCTCGTCCACGACGACGGGTCTCCCGGCGACTACGTGCGCGGTCGCCTCGACACCGCGGTGGAGCTGTATCGCGCCGGAGGTGTTGATCGGATCATCAACTCCGGCAACGGTTCCGAGGAAGCCGGGAACGAGCCGGCGGTGATGCGGAGCTATCTGGAGGATCGCGGGGTGGCGTCGCGGGTGATCGTCGGCGACCCGGCCGGTCTCGACACCGCCGCGAGCTGCCGGCGTGCGCGGGTGGTGTTCGGCGTCGACGAGGTGGTCATCGTGACGCAGGACTTCCACCTTCGCCGGGCCATCGCGTTGTGCCGGTACCAAGGTGTCGACGCGCGCGGCGTCGCGGCCCGATGTGACTGTCCCGCCTGGACTCTTGTGCGCAATCACATCCGCGAGACCGTGTTCGCCGGACCGCGTGCGGTGCTGACCGCGGTCAGCTGACCCTGCTGCTTCCCGAGGTGACTCACCACCACCGCAGCGACCGCTGCAGGTCGGCTTCGACGGCGGGGATGAGGCTGCGGACGAAGGTCGCCGACAGGTGGTGGAAGTCGTGCCACACCAGGATGTTCCCGACGACCGCGGGGCAGTAGGTGTCGTCGCACATGGCGTCGGTGTAGTCGAGGAAGCTCATGTTGGGGAACTCGCCGGCGAGCGGGGCCGCGGGGTCGGCCGGTGCCATCGCCTGGTCGCGGGGCACCCCGCACACCTCGGGTTTGCGGCCGCTGGCGAGACACTCCGGTGGCTTGAGTTGTCCGGTCGCCCAGGGGTTGTCGCGGACCGCGACGACGCGCTGGCCGCGGTCGCGGAACTCGGCGAAGATCTCCTCGTAGTCCTTGGGCACGTAGTCGCCGTCGCCCGACTCGACCGGACGGGTGCTGTTGGTGAACACGACGTCGGGTTTGTCGACGGCCAGACGTTCCATGACCCGGCGCGACCAGTCGTTGCACTGGTAGTACTTCTGGCCGAACCAGGTGAAGACGTGCTCGGTCGTGAGAGCACACCCGACCTTGAGGTAGGTGGTCACGCGGAAGCCGTGGCGTTTGCCGATGGCGTCGAGGGCGGTGATCCACTGTTCGGCGTGCGAACCGCCGACGAGCGCGATCGTGCGAGTGGCGTCGACGTCGCCGTAGTACCCGACCTTGATGGACGGGTCCTTCCATCCGCTGATGATCGAGTCGTAGGAGGTGATCGGCCAGTCCATGTCGACGACGTCGGGGCTCGGTTGCGCGGTCACGTTCGGCACCGGCGCCCCGTCGAGGAACGCCCGCGCACCCGGGTAGAGGCGCGGGTCGAGATTCTGGGTGTCGAGGGTGGCGTTCGCGGCGTCGCGCTGCCAGGTCACCGCGGCAGCCCCGGCCGCGACGCTGATGACGACCAGCACCGCGACGAGCGCGCGACGGTAGCCGCGGGTGTCCTGCGGCGCCGGCCGCGCCGTGTCCGCCCGCTTGCGGTCGGCCTTGCCCGCACGCAGCGGCGCCTCGACGTACTTGGTCGTCAGCCAGGCCAGTAGGACCGACACGGCCAGGATGGCGGTGCCCTCGAACCACGAGACGTCGTCCTGATAGCGCCAGGCCAGGTAGAAGATGAGCACCGGCCAGTGCCACAGGTACAGCGCGTACGCGATCGAACCGAGCCACACGAGTCTCGGATGCGCGAGGCCCCGGCTGACCCCGGACCGGATGGAGGTCTGGCCGGCCGTGCCCGCCCGGTCGATGGGGGCGGTCTGCGACGATCCGACCCAGATGAGCAGGAGGGTCGCACCGACCGGGACGAGCGCCCACGCGGCCGGATATTCCTGGACCCCCGCGATCCACCACCCGCACGTGACGATGAGGCCGAGGGCGATGATCCCGAGCAGATCACGCACCCGCTGCGACAACGGGATACGTGGCATCCACACGGCGAGCAGACCACCCACGAGCGGTTCCCACAGGCGGGCGACGGTGTCGTAGTAGGTGAACGGCTGGTTGATCCCGTGGCGGTGGTTCGCCCACGCGAACGAGCCCAGTGCGACGACGCCGAGCGCGATCCCGACGACTCCACGGACCACCTTGGGGTCGGCGAAGAACGCGGATCGGCGGCCCAAGGCGCGCAGCACCGCGCCCAGCGCCAGCGCGCACACGAGGGTGAGGACGAAGAACTGGCCCTGCATCGACATCGACCAGAGATGCTGCATCGGGCTGTTGGCGGAATCGGCGGCCGCGTAGTCCTGTGACTCGAACGCGAGATGCCAGTTCTGGTAGTACAGCGCGCTGGCCTGGAGTTCGGCGCCGAGCGGTCCCCACCGGGTCGTCGGCATGATCAGCGCGATCAGGCCGGCCGTGACCGCGAGCACCAGCAGCAGGGCGGGCAGCAGCCGGCGGAGGAGCCGGGAGAACCGCGGCCACGGATTGATCGCCGCACGCCACGAACTCGTCGCGGGCTGCGTGGCCAGGACATGTTTGAGCAGGGAGGCGACGAAGAAGTAGCCCGACAGGGTGAGGAAGACGTCGACGCCGCCGGACACCCGGCCGAACCAGACGTGGAAGATCGCCACCAGCGCGATCGCGACACCGCGCAGCCCGTCGAGGTCCAACCGGTACCCGGACGTGTTACCGGTCGCGGCGTCCTCGTTCGGGGTTGCGACGGGTGTCGCTTCGGTCAGGGGCGTACGCACAGAGGGCGATGGTACTTGCCGGCACCTGAGGCCGGCCTGGCACGAGCGGGGTGTCGTCGGACCTCACAGCAGACTCATGGGAACACGCTCTCCACGAAGTCCGCGTCGCGGGCCCGGCAGCGCCGTACCATCCCTCGCATGCTGCTCTTGTCGATGGGCGTGTCGGTCGACGGCTTCATCTCCGATCGCGACGGCGACTTCAACTGGACGGTCCCCGACGACGGACTGTTCGCCTTCCACACCGAACGGGTGGCCGAACTCGGCGCATTCGTGTGCGGTCGACGTCTCTACGAGGCGATGGTGGTCTGGGAGACCGACCCGCGGATGCGTGAGAACGAGGCCCACGCCGCGTTCGCCGACATCTGGACGGCGCTGCCCAAGGTGGTCTTCAGTCGCACCCTCACGGCGGTCGAGGGCAATGCCCGGCTGGCTCGGGGCCCGCTGGCCGACGAACTCACCGCGGTGCTGCACTCGACCGACGCCGACGTCGAGATCGGTGGTGCCGACCTGGCGCGGCAGGCCATCGAACTGGGATTCGTCGACGAGTTCCGCATCTTCCGGTATCCGATCATCGTCGGTGGCGGTACACCGTTGCTGCCGCCGGTCACCTCCCCGGTGCAGCTCCGACTCGCCGAGACCCGCACCTACGAGCAGGTGGTCTACGAGCGCTATCTCCGCGTGCGCGACGAGGCGTAGTCCTCCACCCCCAACGGGCGCCGGCGCGCGAGCCATTCGTTCTCGATGCGTCTAACCCTTCATCCGCACCGATCGCCCCGGCACCCTGTCGAGCAGCCATTGCACGCCGACAACCAGGGGAGATCCACACATGACAGCACGACGATCGGTAGCGATCATCGGGGCCGGGCTGGCCGGTACCAGCGCGGCGCTCGGCTTTCTCGACGCCGGGTTCGACGTCACGCTCTACAGCGATCGCGACCGCGAGTCGCTGCGCGACAAGGTGCCGCCGACCGGTGTCGGCGTCCTGTTCGGCAAGTCCCGTGAGTGGGACGCCGAGATCATCGAAGACCTCTACGAGGTCGGCAACACGACCGGCATCAGCGCTCGCCTGTACTCGGGCGTCGGTGACGAGCGTGCCCCGGTCCTCGAGTTCAACCCGGACTACGGCTACGTGGCCCAGGCCGTCGACCTGCGCCTGAAGGCCGACGACCGTCTCGGCCGATTCCTGGACCGCGGTGGCCGATTCGAGGTGGGTCAGGTCGACACCGACCGCCTCGACGCGATCGCCGCCGACGCCGACATCACGCTCGTCGCCACCGGCAAGGGCGGGCTCTCGACGCTCTTCCCGGTCGACGAGTCGCGCACGCACTACCGGGAACCCCAGCGCCGTCTGCTGCAGGTCACGCTCACCGGAGTCGATCACGGCCCCGAGTCCTTCGCCTACCGCAGCAGCGCCGGCGGTGACCACTCGCTGTTCAACCTCGACGCGCAGAACGGTGAGATCTTCGTCGGACCGTTCCTCCACAAGGACGCCGGACCGACGTGGTCCTTCATCGTCTTCGCCAAGCCCGACGGAGCGTGGGCCGGCCGGATCGACGACGTCCACGACGCGGTGTCCGCCCGGCAGACGATCTCCGGCATCTTCGCCGAGTTCTTCCCGGAGGACGCGCCGGTCATCGATCGGCTGCAGGTCATCGAATCCGACCCGGTCTCGTGGCTCAAGGGCGCGGTCACCCCGACGGTCCGGCAGGCCGTCGCCACCACCGCGGGCGGGCACCCCGTCGCGGCGATCGGCGACACCGCGATCGCCGTCGACCCGGTTGCGGGACAGGGCGCGCAGAACACGCTGATCCAGGTCGCCGAGCTCGTGAAGGCTGCGCGGGACCACGACGGCGAGTTCACCGCGGAGTGGCTGTCGGCTGAGTTCGAGAAGCACTGGGAACGACGCGGACGGGCCGCCGTCGAGGTCACCCGGCTCTACCTGGGTGATCCCGACTACGCGACCCACCTGGAGCTGTCGTTTCCGGCTGCCGCCGTCAGTCCCGCGATCGCGTCGGCCCTGTTCGGTCTGCTGTCCGAACCGAATCCGCTCCTCGGTCTGCGGACCCGCGAGGACGTGGAGGGATTCATCTCCGCGGTGGCCGGAGAGCCGCACGACGAGGTCCTCGCCCGGTTCGCGCCGGCCGGGCGGTTCAGCAGCGCCACCCCGGCGGCCGTGAGCGCCTGACACCCGCCCCTCGGCGCCGATGTGATACGAACGACACCGTCGTTCGAGTCGGCGTCGAAGGGGGCAGATGTGAAGTCGGGGTGGACGCTGGCCGACGCGCCGCCGCAGACCGGCCGGGTTGCGGTGGTGACCGGTGCGAATTCGGGGATCGGACGCGAGATCGCGCTCGGGCTGGCGACACTGGGCGCACGTGTCGTGCTGGCGTGCCGCAATCCGGAGACCTCCGCGGAGGCCCGCGACGACATCGTCGGGAAGGTCCCGGGCGCCGAGCTGGAGATCGTCGATCTCGACCTCGCCAGTCTGGATTCCGTCCGTGCGGCCGCCGCCGAGATCGGCGCGCGTCATACCCGGATCGACCTGCTGGTCAACAACGCCGGGGTCATGCGGGCGCGTCGTGACCTGACGCCCGACGGTTTCGAGATGGACTTCGGCACGAACTACCTCGGTCACTACGCGCTCACCGGACTGCTGATGGACCGGATTCTGGCGGCCGATGCCGGGCGGGTGGTCACCGTCGGCAGCCACGCCCATCGAGCAGGCACCATCGACTTCTCCGACATCCCCATGGACCGGACCTTCAGCAGCGCGGGTGCGTACTCCCGTGCGAAGCTCGCACAGATGCTGTTCGCGCTCGAACTCGACCGGCGCATGAGAAGTGCCGAGGTGTCGGCGATTTCGCTCGCCGCCCACCCCGGCGGCACCCGCACCGGGGTGATGCGCGAGCAGAGCAGATTCCTGCAGTGGGCATACCACGCGTCCTCGCTGCGATGGCTCACCGATCGTTTCATCATGGATCCGCCGGACGGAGCCCTCTCGGTCCTCCGCGCCGGCACCGATCCGAAGGCGCAGGGCGGCGAATACTACGGTCCCGTGGGAGGTTTCGGGCTGGCCGGTCCGCCGGTGCTGGTGGAGCCGTCGGCGAAGGCGAAGGACCGCGGCGTCGCTGCGCGACTGTGGGACCTCGGTGCCGAGCTCACCGGGGTGACCATCGACCTCGGCTCATCCTCTGCTCCCTGAGGGCCGCAGCGACTCTCGTCAGATCGCGAACCGTCCGGCGAACGACCGCAGCGGGAGGTCGGTGCTCGTGACGATTCCCGGAGCGGCCTCGACGACCGAGCGGATGGCGTTCAGGGCGGGCAGCCCGGTGACCGTCATGCCGATCGAGGCGAAGTTCTCCGGCTTGGAGAGGTCGAAGCCCTTGCGCGGGAAGATCATGTGTTTGGAATAGATGTTGGGGTCGCCGGTGACCTGGGTGATGTAGCAGGCCTGGATGTTCCACGACGGGTCGGTGTGCGGGGTCATCTGCCATTCGAGATGGGACTCGACGCGGGCCACCCCGTCGACCATGCCCTGGTACTTGATGTGGCTGCCACCGAGTGAACCCTGCGGCAGCTGATACCAGCCGAGGTCGACGTCCTTGGTGCAGGCGCCCAGCTCGTAGGAGAACGCCACCTCGTCGAGTTCGAGTTCGAAGGCGTCGGCCATCAGATAGACCGAGTCAGCGAACACCGCGGTGTACTTGTACAGCGAGTCGGGGATGCTCGGGTCGTCGACCGGCAGGCCGTATCCGACAGCCTTCCAGGTGTCGACGGAGTGGTGACACGAGACGTCGACGGATTCGATGACCGTGACGTTCTCGATGTCGGCCACGTCGGCGGTGTGCACGATGCCGAGAATCTGCGCCAGGCCGGGATTCATGCCGGTGCCGTAGAAGGTGGCGCCACCGCGTGCGCAGGCCTCGGCGATGACGTCGCTGACCTTGCGGCCGGAATGGTGCGGGTGATTGGTGTCGCGATGGAAGCCGGTGATCCAGTCCGCGGTGGTCACGATGTCGATCCCGGCCTCGAGGACTTCGACGTAGAGGTCCTCGTCGGGGAACACGCCGTGGAATGTGAGCACATCCGGACGCGCGGCGATGATCTCGTCCACCGTGCCCGTGGCCGTCACCCCGACCGGATCGAGCCCGACGATCTCGCCGGCGTCGCGTCCGATCTTGTCGGGCGTGTAGCAATGCAGGCCGACCAGTTCGAGGTCGGGGTGGGATCGGATGCGTCCGATCATCTCGGTGCCCAGATTTCCGGTGGCGACTTGGAAGACCCGGATGCGTTCGGCGGCGGTCATGGGAGATCCTTTCGGCGGAGCGACTTGTCAGGGCTGCGCGGCGGCGCGCAGCGCGTCGAGCTCGGATCGGCGGATGCGGACGAACTCCTCGCCCGTCGGGGTCACCGCGCCGCTCGGTGACGAGGGATCGGCACCGTCGGGTCCACCGCCGGGGTAGAACTGACGCGCCCAGTTCCGGAGGGCGGTGAAGCCTTCGAACTCCTTGCGGGACAGCGCGGGCGGATCGGAGTAGCGCTGGTGCGCCCAGATGTCGATGTCGGCGGCGAACTGCTCGATGACGAGATCGGCCATGATGGTGCCGTAGCGGGTGATCTCGCCGGTTTCCTCGCCCGGCTTGCGGCCGATCCACACGGTGAACCGGACGTCGGAGGTGTGCTCGTCGACCGGGGTGACCGCCGGCATCGTGCGATTGTCGACCATGCCCCAGCTCTTGGTGACCGAACAGCCCAGCCCGGCATTGATGGATTCGACTCCGCTCGTGGCATTTTCGAGCGTCGCACCTTCGTCGAAGGCGATGGTGAAGTCGACGTAGGACACCGGTCCGCCGAAGTCGTGCCGCGTGAACTCCGGCATGAACGGTGTCTTGTGGACGAACTTGAAATGGGCGAAGTCGACGCCGTTCTCCATGATGTACTGCGGATGGATCTCGAGTCCCGGCCGGAAGAGGGTGGCCTCCGGGACCGGCGGGTAGTAGTCGGCCGCGGTGCGGTCGTCGCCGAAGTCGCCGAAGATGTCGGGCACGTCGAAATGCGGTGGGCGTCCGTCGATGTCGTGCCAGATCCAGACGGCCTCGTTGCGTTCGACGACGGGGTAGCTGCGGATGCGACGCCCCCGGTTGGGGTGTCGTTCGTACGGGATGCACACGTTGCGACCCTCGCGATTCCACTCCCAGCCGTGGAACGGGCAGACCAGGTTCTCGCCCTCGACGTGGCCGCCGTGTCCGAGGTGGGCGCCGAGGTGCTCGCAGAAGGCGTCGAAGACGGAGACCGTGCCGGACGCGGATCGCCACGCCACCATCTCGCGCCCGAAGTACTTCATGGTGTGGACCGACCTCACCGGGATCTCCGAGCACCAGGCGACCTGGAACCAGCCAGTGGGTGTCATCGAGAGGGGCGTTCTCGCCATGCGGCAACGGTAGGTCTCGTCGCCGCAGAATGCAAGAGGGTTCTATGAAAAGTATCGCGCCTGGTCAGCTGGCGGTTTCGGTGATCTCCGGACTCGGCGACGCCGTATGCATGACGCGGTGTATCTCCGCGGTGAAGTCCTCGGCGGCCTCGATGTTCGACGCATGGCCGGTGTCGAGGACGACGAGGCGGTCGAGTTGGCCGCGAACCGACAGCGCATGGGCGATGCGCTGGGTCATCGCATGTGGGAGGAGCAGGTCGTGCCGACCACCGATCACCGTGGTGGGCACCGAGATCGCTTCGGCGCCGGTGGGGCCCATCGCCAACTGCAGAAGGGCGACCGCGGCCTTGGCGCGGGAGCTCGGCGTGCACGAGCGGGTCATCGCCAGGACGAACGCGGCATGATCGGCGGTCGCCGACCGGCTGTTCAGGATGCGATGCCGGATCACACTTCTCGTGAATCGGTCGCCGGGTAGGGGGAGCGGCACCGCCAGGGCCATCTGCAGCAACCACAGCGGTGCCTTGATGGGGCCGTTGACGAACGGCAGGACACGACTCTCGGTGGCGATCCCGCCCCAGGTCGTGTTGGCGAGAACCATTGCGGCGGCGCGGTCCTCAGCCTGTTGCCGGTGCCGGTGTGCCCACGCCTGGAGCGTGATGCCGCCCATGCTGTGCCCGACGAAGACCGCTTTCGAACCGTCCGGAACCGTCTGGGAGACAACCGTGTGCAGGTCGTCGGCGAGCACATCGGAATCGAACTTCCGCCGGCCCCACGTGCTGTCGCCGTGTCCGCGCTGGTCGTATGCGATGACGTGATAGCGCTCGGCGAGGGCGTTGATCTGCGGATTCCAGTATTCGATGCAGCACGACCACCCGTGGATGAGCACCAGAACAGGAGCCCCCGAAGGGCCGTGATGGTGGACCCGGAGACGTGCGCCGTCGTCGGTGACCGCCCACGACGTCCTGTCCGGTTCTCTCGAGTTGAAGAGGGCGTCGACGTACTGCCGCCGGCGGAGTCGTCGACGTGCTTCTGCCGGACTCAGTCGCGACCGGGCCCGACGGGCGACGGCTGCTCCGCTCACACTCATGGTGTCCTCCTCGACCCCGTGACACGCGTCACAGCAGACGCCCAATGATACAAACCGGGTAACCCCTCGTTCGCAAACGAAACATCTCGCCGGTCACGGCGTCGGCCATCCGGCTACGATCGGCGACCATGCCCACCTCGGACTCCGGCATGCCGGCCGACGGCCCCGCGACAGCCGTCCGACGAGTCAATCGTCGTGGGCAGGCGACGCGCGACGCGATGCTCGACGCCGCGATCACCTCGCTGGCGTCGGGTGACCCGGCATCGGTGTCGGGCAACCGCATCGCCAAGGACATCGGCGCCACGTGGGGTGCGATCAAGTACCAGTTCGACGACATCGACGGTCTGTGGGCCGCGGTGCTGCACCGCACTGCCGAGCATCGCGGCGACCTCCCGGTGAGTGTGAAACCCGAAGCGCCACTGGACCAGCGGGTCGCGGCCATCGTCGACCTCATGTACGACGGGCTGACCGCGCCCGAATCGCGGGCGATCGAGACACTTCGGGCGGCACTGCCGCGGGATCCGGACGAGCTGCGCCGGCAGTTCCCCAAGACCGCAGCCGAGTTCGCTTCTTGGGGGCCGTCGTGGATCGACTCGTGCCAGCGAGCGTTCGCCGACCTGGACGTCGATCCCGAACGTGTGCGCGAGGTGGCGGCATTCCTCCCCGGGGCCATGCGGGGACTGGTGTCGGAGAAGCAGCTCGGCACCTTCCAGGATCAGCAACTCGCCCGCCGCGGCCTGGCCAGGGCCATCGTCGCGCTTCTCGCGGCCTGAGCGCAGGCGGGGAGCAGCGTTCAGGACCCGGTGCCGCTGTCGGCGGCTCCCTCGTCTGGTTTCGTCGCAGGCCGGTTGGGTTATCCCGCGTCCGGAATGTCACGCCTTCACAGAAGGGGACGGTGATGCTTCTGCCGACCGGGCCGAGGGCCGAATCGTTCGCGATGCGCCGGGCGTTGACGTGCGTGCTGTGTCTCCTCCTGCTCGCCGGATGCGCCCGGCAGCCCGGTGGCGTGACGGCCGAACTCTCGCACTCGTCCGGTGACGTGGTCAGCGCGGTTGCTTCCGGAGAGGAAGGGCTGCGTTCGTGGGCCGAGGGTCGTGCACCGCGACAGTACGTTCGCGTCCTCTTCGACGACCTGATCGAGCAGTCGCTGTCCGCCTATGGAGCGGTCGTCAACCTCGACATCGACGACGTCGCGGACGAGCCGATGCGGGCCGGGGCCGAGGACGCGATGGCAGAGGCCACCCGGGTGCTCGTGGCGGCGCGGTCGGTGACGCTGCTCGAACGGGCGGACCCACGGGTGTCCGACTCGCTCGGCGCGCTCACCGAGATCGGCGAACGGCTGCAGCGCTTCGTCGACGATCCGCGTTCCGCGGCCGGTGCGAGGGGATGAGCCGGTGAAGAACGTCATCGGCGTCGCTCTCGGCATCCTGACCGCCATCGGCGGCTTCCTCGACATCGGTGACATCGTGACCAACGCGGTCGTCGGCTCCCGGTTCGGGTTCGGCCTGGTATGGGTCGTGGTGGTCGGCGTCATCGGGATCTGCCTGTTCGCCGAGATGTCGGGACGGGTCGCCGCGGTGAGCGGCCGGAGCACTTTCGAGATCATCCGGGAACGGCTCGGTCCCCGCATGGGCGCCGCCAACCTGGTCGCATCGCTGTTCGTCACCGGTCTCACCCTCACCGCCGAGATCGGCGGTATCGCTCTCGCTCTGCAGCTGGCCAGTGGGGTCGCACCGTTGCTGTGGGTGCCCGTCGCCGCGTTCGGCGTCTGGATCATCGTGTGGCGCGCCAACTTCAAGATCATGGAGAACGTGACGGGCCTGTTGGGGCTGTGCCTGGCGGTGTTCGGCGTGGTCTTCTTCCTGTTGCAACCGCCCTGGGGCCAGGTCTGGGATCAGATCACCGCGCCCGCCATCCCGTCGCAGGAATCGGTACCGACGTACTGGTACTACGCCATCGCGCTGTTCGGTGCGGCCATGACACCGTACGAGGTGTTCTTCTTCTCCTCCGGTGGCATCGAAGAAGGCTGGCGGCGCAAGGATCTCGCCCGTGAGCGATGGAATGTGCTGATCGGCTTCCCGCTCGGGGGTCTGGGGTCGATCGCGATCGCCGGTGTCGCAGCGCTGTACCTGATGCCGGCCGACATCTCGGTGGACTCGTTGTCGCAGGTCGTGTTGCCGGTCGTCCAGGCCGGCGGGCAACTGGCACTGTCGTTCGCCATCATCGGGCTGGTCGCGGCCACGACGGGTGCGGCCTTGGAGACGGCGTTGTCGACCGGTTACACCATCGCCCAGTACGCGGGGTGGCCGTGGGGCGCGGCCAAGAAGCCGCGTCAGGCAGCCCGCTTCCACCTGGTGATCATCGTGTTCCTTCTCGGGGGTGTCCTGATCCTCCTCACCGGGGTCGACCCGATCATGGTCACCGAGTACTCGGTCGTCTTCTCCGCGGTCGCCCTGCCACTGACCTACCTGCCGATCCTCGTCGTGGCGAACGATCGGGAATACATGGGAGACAATGTGAACGGACGAGTGCTGAACTTCTTCGGAACCATCTATCTGGGCATCATCGTGGTCGCCTCGGTGGCGGCGATACCGTTGCTGATCGTGACGGGGGCAGGAAGATGAGCTCCGACGACGACCGTCGGCTGTCGCGCCGCACCACGATCGACCTCCGCCTTCATCTGCTGGACAGGCAGATCCACGACCGGGACGGTGTGCCGCTCGGCGTCGTCGACGACGTCGAGATCGACATGCCCGACGACGGACCGCCGCGGGTGTCCGCGCTGCTCACCGGACGGGCGCTCTTCTATCGACTCATCGGCGGAGGTCCGCATGTGAGCGAGCTCGACCGGATCCCGTTCGACCGCGTCCGCGACATCGACGTCCGGGTCGCGATCGACGACAAGCAGGACGATCTCGAGCTCGCGTGGCCCGAACGATGGTGCCGGGACCACATCGTCGCGCGTATCCCGGGAAGTGGGCAGCGATGATCGCCAGCGACCTGTTGAGCTGTGCCGTCCACGATTCCGGCGGCGATCACCTCGGTCACGTGATCGACCTCCGCTTCGAGGTGGAGGACGACGAACTGCGGCTCGTCGGGTTGCTCGTCAACCGCCGAAACCGCGTGTCCTTCCTCGGCTACGAGCGCCAGGGCGTCTCGCGGCCCTGGGCGCTCAACCGGTTCTTCGCCTGGCTGCATCGCGGCACGGTGCTCATCCCGTGGGCGGACGTGACTTCCGTCGAGGACGGGGCGGTGTGTGTCCGGGACGGTTTCCGTCGCCTCGACGCCTCGCTGGACACCGCGCACGCCGACGGTTTGGGGCGCCCGGTCGACGGGTAGATCTGGGACGGCCGACGCCGCGGTCCGCCCGGCGTGAATACTCTGCGATGGGAGTGTTGTCGCTGATGACGCAGGGACGCGATGATGGCGTGCAGGACAGCGGCGGTGCGGTGACAACGACACCGCGCCTGGCCCGCGCGGGGCTCGGGGACACCGGGCGAGTCCTGCTCGGCGTGCTCGCCCCGGTGATCGCCGAAGGTGTTGTGGCGCGCCGGAAGACGATGGTCCGCCTCGGTGGGCGATTCGACACCCACGGCCGGGCCGCCCGGGTACTCAACGGCCTGCGGTCCCGCCACGACGCCGACGCGCTGGCTCTGACCTTTCCGCGCTCGATGGTGCTCGCGCTGCGCCCGCCGGCGGTGACGGCAACCCTCCACGGCACGCCGGAACCCTTCACCCCTGCGTCGAAGGAGAAGGTCGCAGCACTCTCCCGGTTTCAGCCGACGGGTGTGCTGATCTCGGACAACCGGCATCGGCAGGCGAGGCGGGAGCTGAACGAACTCGCCCTGCAGACATCGGCGGACGTGCACTCTCTTCACCGGCGGTGTGGGGAGATCATCGAATCCGAAGTCGCGGAACTGCTCCCGACCCTCCCCGAGGGCCGTCTCACCTGGGACACCTACGTGGTCGCACACTGGCGCACGGTGCGCCGCTTCGTCTTCGGGGATGCAGCGCGTGACGACGAGACGGTGACGGACCTGCTGACGGTGCTCCGACGAGACGCCAACTGGGGGTACGCCTTCCCTCGTCGATCCGCCACCTACAACAACTTCCGACGACGTCTGGACCATCTGGTGGCCGCGGCTCTCGAGGACTCGTTGGCCGCAGTGGTCCGCGACGCGGTGGGCAAGCCCGGCTCGTTGGACCCGATCGGTCAGATCCCGCACTGGCTGTTCGCGTTCGACGCCGTCGCGGTGGCCATCCATCGGGCACTCGCACTGCTCGCGTCCCACCCCGTGACCGCGGCCGCCGCCCGAACGGAGGCCGCGGTTGTGGACTCCGCGGTGCCTCGGGTCCTGCCGACACTTCGGGCGACCGTCCTCGAATCCCTGCGTCTGTGGCCGACGACCCTCGCCATCCTGCGGGAGGCGACCCGGGATGTCCCGTGGGACGGCGGCGTCGTCGCCGAGGGCGCGACCACGATCGTGATCGGGGAGTTCTTCCAGCGCGACGACGATGCGATGGACTTCGCACAGCGCTTCACCCCGGACGCCTGGACAGATGGACGAGCTCAGGAACTCGCCGGCGTCGTCCCGTTCAGCGACGGGCCGGGCGTATGCCCGGGACGCAATGTGGTGCTGATGTTCGCCACGGCAGTGCTGGCGGCGATCTGCCGCGACGTCGATCTCGACGACAACGTGCTCTCGCCACGGGCGCGAGCCGGTGTCGTGGACATGCCGCACTCGCTGGACCACTTCGGCCTGAGGATCGAGCTCCGAGCCGTGCCGGGGTCGACGCGAGAAATCTCCCGTCCGCACGATTGACCAAAGCGCTTGTTGGGTAAGGACACCGAACCGACGAGCGGTTCGCGAGCGGGAACGACACCGGAGTCCGAGAAGTGGGCTGGTCGTGACCGGGAGAACCGGGGTGCCCAAGGCTGGGTTCGGTGCGGCACGATAGGAGACGACCGATGGGGTCTCACTGCAAGACGACGCGCGATCACGACGAGATCCGGGAATGGGTGACCACCCATCAGGGTGTGCCGGCGCGCGTTCGCGACGTCAGAAGCGTCGGCGGAACCGGAGTGCTCCGTATCGACTTCACCGGCCGGACCGCCGACGAGTGCCTCGAGCACATCAGCTGGGACGAGTGGTTCCGCAACTTCGAGCGTGCCGAGCTCGCTCTCGTCTATCAAGCGGAGAAGTCCGACGCCGGCAGGACTTTCGCGAAAGTCGTGCCGGCGCCGGACTTCTGAGCCGTGTGAACTTCTCCGGTCAGACGCGCCGGGCGACGTATCGGGCGCCCTCCAGCGTCATACCGTTCACCGAGTACAGCACGTGCAGGGCGTTGGGACCGCCGACCGGAGCTCCGTCGCAGATGGTGTCACCGGGGATGCAGTAGCGAACCGTGCGGCTGCGGTACGGCGCGGCGACCTTGACCGGGGGAGCGCCGATGTCGTCGATGAACCGATCCGACGGGGCGCCGTAGAGCACGATCGCGGCGACATTGCGGGCCATGTTCGCCGGCAGCGGCGGCGGGACGAACCGGTCGTAGGTGGCGTACCGCGCCGGCAGGTCGAGTCCCGCGTGGACGGAGTATCCCGCGACGACGGCGCCCTGGGAGTAACCGCCGAGGACGACCTTGGTACCCGGGCACTTCGCCGCCAGGTACTTGATGCGGTTCTGCGTGGTGCGGACGCCGTCGGCGACCGTCTGGGCGAACTTCAGCCGATTGTCGAACTTGTCGCTCGCGGGGTAGGGGACGCCGTAGGAGCTGACGGACTTGCCCGGCAGCTGCGAGCGAACGGCCTCGACGAAGGAGATGCCGGTGAGACCCAGCGGCGGAGACGTCTCGACGGTGCCGCGCGCGAACACCACCTCGACGTCGGAGCACGATGGTGCGGCCTGCGCGGTCGGTGTTCCGACGGCCACCGCCCCCGTGATCGCAGCGATGACACAGAGGACGGAAACACTCAGGCGTTTGATCACCCGCCCCATGGTAGAGATCACAGCGCGGCGGGGTAAGGGCCTCATCGTCTCAAAGAACGAGGGAGTCCACACCCATCCGCGACCGGGTGCGCAACGAAGGACCCCGATGACCAGCCCATGGATTTTGTAGGATCACGTGACGTGCCGGACTCGACCGGCCGCTCGAAGCAGAGGTGAGTGCCGGTGGACGCAGATGTGCATTTCAAGATCGCCGAACTGGCGCGGCAGATGCATGCGGTGCCGGAGACCACCGAGGACACCACCGGTAGGGTCCTGGAGTCGATCACCGCCGGGGCTGTCCAGTATGTGCCCGGCGCGGAGCACGCAGGTGTCCTGGTGGTCGACCAGAAGAAGAACTTCGACACGCTCGCGCCGACCGATCCGCTGATGAACGAGGCCGACCGGATCCAGCGGGAAACCGGGGAGGGTCCGTGCCTGCAGGCCGCCTGGGACCATCACACCGTGCTCGTCAACGACATCCGTCGCGACGAGCGGTTCCCGGCGTTCTCCGCCCGGGTCATCGACGAGACGCCGCTGCGCTCGAGCCTGTCGTTCAAGTTGTTCACCGACAAGGGAACCATCGGTGCGCTCAACGTCTTCTCCGACGAGACCGACGTGTTCGGGGAGGAATCCCTGGAGATCGGGCTCCTGTTCGCGACCCATGCCGCACTGGCGCTGCGGGCGGCTCGCCAGCAGCAGCATTTCCAGAGCGCCCTGGCGAGCCGGGACGTGATCGGCCAGGCCAAGGGCATGATCATGTACCGCTTCCGCATCGACGCGGTCCAAGCGTTCGCGCTGCTCCGGCGGCTGTCCCAGGACACCAACACGCCGCTGGCCAAGGTCGCCGAACAGCTCATCGAGCGGGAACTCGCCGAGCCCGTCGAGGCGGGAAACGGCTCGCCGTCCTGATCCCGGTCTTCCGTCGACTGGGCGCCGTTTTACGTCGACTGTGCACCGGCTAGGTTGGGCTCATGCGCAGCCGGCATGTGAGCGTGGTCATCAACGCCGAGCCCGCGAGGGTCTACGACTTCGCGGCCGAACCCGACAACCTGCCGCGATGGGCCGCTGGGCTGGCGACGTCGGAGGTGACCCGGCGTGGTGACGAACTCCTCGTCGAGTCGCCGATGGGCACCGTCACCGTACGGTTCGTCCCGCGGAACACACTCGGCGTCGTCGACCACGAGGTCGTGCTCCCCACCGGGGACACCGTGCTCAACCCGCTGCGCGTGCTGGCGCATCCGCAGGGCGCGGAGGTGGTCTTCACCATCCGGCAGCTGGCCATGTCCGACGACGAGTTCGACCGCGACACCCAGATGGTGGAGAAGGACCTCGCACAGCTCAAGTCGCTGCTGGAGGCGGGCGGTCCGACTGCACGGTGAGGCGATGAGAACGGCCACGCGCCGAAGTCAACCTTGATGACCGAACGCGACTTCGAGGAGATCCCATGCCCCAGCGTCGACTGTTCTTCATCCACGGTGCGGGCGGTTACGTCGAGGACGGGCCGCTCGCGGACTCGTTGTCGGCTGCCTTTGGCGCGTGTCTCGACATGCCGAGGTTCTCCGACGACGACATGTCGATCGAGGCGTGGGCTCGACCGATCCGACAGCACCTCGTCGGGTTGGGTGCCGACGATCTCGTCGTCGCGCATTCCTTCGGTGCGACGGTACTGCTGCACGTCCTCACGGCGGACGGCGTACCAGAACCGAGAAACGTTGTGCTGCTTGCGATGCCGAACTGGGGACCGGAAGGCTGGGATGTTCCCCAGTACGTACTGGCCGACCACTCGCTCCCGAGCCACGGAGGGCTGACTCTCTCCCTCCACCACTGCATCGACGACGACGTGGTGCCCGTCGAACATCTGGATCTGAACACGGCGCTCCTCCCGGCGGCGACGGTGCAGCGGCACCCGATGGGCGGCCACCAGTTCGACGGGCTCGCCGATGTGCTTGCGCGCGGGCGAGGTGGCCCCGACCCTGGGTAGGTACGCGACCCAGGTCCGGAGGGCACACATGGACGACAACCGATGAGCGAGCACGGCTCGGCCGAGACCGGGTCCCGAGGGGTGCCGGCCGCGTCGCCGGCGGGTCGATGGTTGATCGTCGCCGCGGTCCTCGGTTCGGGCGTCGCCTTCATCGACGGGACCGTCGTCAACGTCGCACTACCGGCCATCGCGCGTGACCTCGACACGGGCTTGCGCGGTCAGCAGTGGGTGCTCGACGGGTATCTGCTGACGCTGAGCTCGCTGTTGCTCATCGGTGGCGTCGCCGGTGACCGGTACGGGCGCCGGCTGGTGTTCGCAGGTGGTCTGGGTGTGTTCGCGGTGGCGACGGTCGCGTGCGGGCTGGCACCGACCGTCGAGCTGCTCGTCGTCGCGCGGATCGTGCAGGGGATCGCCGCGGCCGCCGTGGTCCCCGGAAGTCTGGCGCTGATCAACGCCGAGATCCAGCCGTCCGACCGGGGCGCTGCCGTGGGCTTGTGGGCCGGGATGTCCGGCGCGACCACCGCGCTCGGACCATTCCTCGGCGGCTGGCTCGTCGACGCGGCGTCGTGGCGATGGACGTTCCTGCTGAGCGTGCCGCTCGCCCTGGGCGCGCTGTGGATCGCGGTCCGGCACGTGCCCGAATCGCGGGGCGCGCCGTCCGACGCCCGGCTCGACATCGCGGGCGCGATCGCGATGACCGTCGGTCTCGCCGGCGTGATCTATGCGCTGATCGAGGGGCCGTCGACCGGGTGGAGCGGCGCAACCCTCGCCGCCGGGGTGACCGGTGTCGTGTCGCTCGTCGGTTTCGTGGTGATCGAGTCACGGGTCGAGGCGCCGCTCCTGCCGCTCGGACTGTTCCGCTCGTCGCAGTTCACCGGCGCCAACCTGACGACGCTCCTCGTCTATGCGGCGCTCGGTGGTGCGCTGTTCCTGCTGGCGCTGCAACTGCAGCAGAGTCTCGGCTACTCGGCGTTGGAGGCCGGCGCGGCGATGTTCCCGAGCACGTTCATCATGCTGTTCGGGTCGCCGCTGGTCGGCAGACTCGCGCAGCGCACCGGGCCTCGGCTGCCGATGACGGTCGGCCCGCTCATCGCGGCCGGCGGGTTCGCGCTGATGTCCCGGGTCGAGCCCGGCTCGGGATACGTGGATGCCGTCCTGCCGGGAGTGTTGCTGTTCGGGCTCGGGATGACGGTGACCGTCGCGCCCCTCACCTCGGCGGCACTCGCCGCCGTCGACGACGAACTCGCCGGAACCGCGTCGGGCGTGAACAATGCGGTGGCGCGGCTCGCGGGTCTGCTGGCGGTGGCCGTGCTGCCGGCCGTGGCTGGGATCGATGCCGGGCCCGGGGATCCGCTCGGCGACGGTTTCCGTATGGCGATGTACATCTGCGCGGCGTTCTGCGCGGTCGGCGGTCTCGTCGCGGCGTGCACGATCAGGTCGAGCACCGACGTGCGGCCCCAGGTGCGGGCGGGCATGGACACCGCCTGCCAGGATGCGGCGACCCGGGCGGGTTAGTCGCGACGTTCGCCGGTGCCGGCCGCGATGGCCCAGAGTACGAGGACGGGCTGGAAGAACAGTCGCGTCAGTCGCTTCTCGTCGGTGTCGAGGCCGAAGGCGTCGATGTGCTCGACGTACTGGTTGATGTTGCCGGGGAAGATGACGACGAAGAACGCGGCCACGATCCACGACACCACCTTGCGGTGACGGGGCAGCGCGATGAGCGCGGCGCCCAGAGCGATCTCGACCCCGCCGGAAGCCAGCACCACGAAGTCCTTGCTGAACGGCACCCAGTCGGGCACCTGCGCCTGGAATTCTTCGCGCTGGACGGTGAGATGGCCGACGCCGGCGATCGCCAGTACGGCTCCCAGGGCGATCCGCGCGATGGCCCGGCCCAGCGGCTGACGAGTGGTGGTCGGCGTGACGATCGACATGCAGGCTCCTCGATGGGGGTGGGTTCGGTTCTACCGCACTTCGTGGCGGAAGAGGTTTCGGACGGCCGGCATCGGTGACTTCGCGTCGTCGTGGGTCTTGGGGATTTTCTGGCACAGAAGTACCCACCTGTGATTGCATGTTGTGACCCCGGCCACTCCGACCGGGGTTGCTCGTTGCTCGCAGAGGACCGCCCATGACACTCGACACCGCACAGCCGCACCGACTTTCCGCCCCGTGGCTGCACTCGATGTCCGACGTAGTGCGAGGTGCGGCCGGCGTCGTGGTCACCACCGCGGCGTTCCTCGTCGCCGTCGCGGTCCTGGTGATCGCCCAGATCGTCGTCGTCGTCACCCGGGCCGCGGTCGACCTCACCTGAGGTTCGCGACCGGTCAGGAATCGAGAAGCATCCGGGCGGCTCGACGTCTTAGCGTCGAAGCATGACGAACATCAACGCACTCACACTCGAAGTCTCCGACATTGCGGCGGCACAGACGTTCTACGACAAGGCTTTCGGACTCGGTGACCGGTTGCGCCTTCGCGCGGGAGATTCACCGACGACGGGCTTCCGCGGCTTCGTGGTCTCGCTCGTCGTCGCCGATCCGACGGTCGCCGACTCCTTCCTCCAACCGGCGTTCGACGCCGGCGCCACCGTCCTCAAACCGGCCAAGAAGTCCTTCTGGGGATATGGCGGCGTGGTCCAGGCGCCCGACGGCACGATCTGGAAGGTCGCCACTTCGTCGAAGAAGCCGACTGGCGCGCCGGAACGTAAGGTCGACGATCTGGTCCTGCTGCTCGGCGTCGACGACGTCGCGGCCACCAAACAGTTCTACGTGAGCCACGGATTCGCCGTGGCCAAGAGTTTCGGCCGGAAGTACGTGGAGTTCGAGAGCGGACCCGGCTCGATCAAGCTCGCGCTGTACGGCCGCAAGGCCGCGGCCAAGGATGCGGGTGTTCCCGCGGGCGGTTCGGGTTCCCATCGGCTGGTGATCGGCGGCGACGCCGGGGAACTGACCGATCCGGACGGGTTCGCGTGGGTGCCCACGGCCCTGTAGGATCTCATCCTCTTTGTCAGTCGCGAACTGGGGTTTCTCATGATCTTGTCACCTGTGGGTTCTCACTAACTTGTCAGAATCCTCAGGCCAGCACTGCTCCCCGGCCGGCGCGTCATAGTTCGAGGTTGCAGTGCTGAAGCGGCGGGTTGCTAGGAGACCGCTACGCGACGTGAACTGCGGCTTGTGAATGGTCGAACCGTCCGACCGGCTGAACAAGGGCGATCGAACGCCGGCCGGTGTCGTGGCGATGTTCCCGGATGTGACGTGTAAGGGCTCGGG
>NZ_LIYC01000020.1:0-82875 GCF_001418765.1 Gordonia sp. HS-NH1 | reverse complement strand
GGATCTCGGTGCTCATGGGGTTGTCCTTCCAAGTGACGAGGCGCTGTGGTGGTGCAGTGCCTCTGGGCGGTTCATGTACTTGGAGGCGGCACCGGACGCGAATGTTCCCGTGGTCTGGTGAGTCATCCGAATGGTCGACGCCGGCGTTTCGCGGCCCCGGCTCTCAGGTCAGGTAGGCGTACGCCGGACTACCCGGTTCGAGCCGCTCGCAGTGGAGTCTGGAATGGGCCATCCGGTCCATCAGATCGCCGAGCCCGTCGCGGTGTCCCAGCTCGACGCCGACGAGGGCGGCGCCGGTCTCCCGGTTGTTGCGTTTCACGTACTCGAACAGCGTGATGTCGTCATCGGGTCCGAGAACCTCGTCGAGGAAACGCCGCAGTGCACCCGGCTCCTGTGGGAAGTCGACCAGGAAGTAGTGCTTGAGTCCCCGGTGCACCAGCGAGCGCTCGATGATCTCGCCGTACCGGGACACGTCGTTGTTGCCGCCGGAGACCAGGCACACCACGGTGGAGTCCGCGGGCAGCTGCAGTTTGTCGAGGATCGCGACGGCGAGCGCCCCCGCGGGTTCGGCGATGATGCCCTCGTTCTGGTAGAGCTCGAGCATCGCCGAGCAGATGGCGCCTTCATCGACGTGGGTGATGTGCGCGGTTCCCGGCACGGGCGCGTGACGCTCGTCGAGTACCACGCGTGCGGCCGGGGCGTCGGTGATGCTCGCCAGCACCGGGTGGTCGGTCACGGTCGCGCCCATCTCCGACAGCACCCGGTGCCCGATGGCCCCGATGCGCTTCACCGCTGCCCCGTCCACGAACGGGTCGATCTCGGCGAGGGTCACCGGTCCCCCGTTGACGAGGGCGGCGCTCAGCGACACCGCGCCGGTCGGTTCGACACCGACGATCGTGACGTCCTCGGACAGGCCGCGGAAATAGGTGGCCATCCCGGCCAGGCATCCCCCGCCGCCGACCGGTGCGACCACGACGTCGGGAACACGACCGAGCTGTTCGACGATCTCGTGCGCGATGGTCCCCTGACCGGCCGCGGTCCGCGGGTCGTCGAATGCATGAATCCACGCGGACCCGGTACGCATCACGTCGTCCTGAGCAGCGGCCGCGGCGGCGTCGTAGGTGTCGCCGACCGCCTTGAGTTCGACGAAGTCACCACCGTGCCAACGGATTCGATCTCGTTTCTGCTTGGGCGTGGTGGTCGGGACATAGATGCGTCCGGGCACCTGCATGCTCCGGCATGCGAACGCGACCCCCTGGGCGTGATTGCCGGCGCTGGCCGCGACGACGCCACGCGACAGCTCCTCGGCGGACAGCTGCGCCATCACGTTGTAGGCACCGCGCAGTTTGTAGGAACGGACGGCCTGGAGGTCCTCGCGCTTCAGGAAGATCTCGGCCCCGGTGTCGGCGGACAGCCGCGGGCAGATCTCGAGCGGGGTACGCGCCACCGCGTCGGCGATACGGATCGACGCGGCTTCGATCGCGTCTACCGACAACGCCTGTTGATGGACCGGGACGTGGTGCGTACTCACGACAGCCATGTTCTCACTGTCTGCCGGTGATCCGATGTCGCGGGTTCCGACGCCCGTCCGCGACCGCGTCGTGGGTGGTGGCATCGCGGCGCCGGATGAATCGCATCGCGGCACATTCGCGCACCCGATGGCGTAACACTGGACGGGTGCGTTTGACAGCGAGCCGGACGGGAATCTTCCCGACAACCGTCTCGCCCAGCCATCGCCGACGGCGACCAGCCTCACCGACCAGGGAGCAGCCATGACAGCTCGTCGAACCTTCCCACCCCGCACGCGACGCCTGTCGCGACTGGCCGCGCTCGGAGCAGCCGCCGCCCTGGCGGTCGGGCTCGGCGCCGCCGTGGACCCCGCCCCGGCCGCGGCCGCCCCCGTGTGCGCGGGTGCCGGGCAGCCGGCGCGACTCGTCGGGTCGGTGCCCGGCGCGGCGCTCGAGGGCCTGACCGTCGACGCCGCCGGACGCCTCTACACCACCGACCTGATCACCGGTCGCGTGTATCGCCTGGCCGGACCGGGCGCACCTGCGGTTCCGATCGCACGCGTGCCGGGCGGGAGCGGAGCGGGCGCGCTGGCGTGGACCCCCGGCGGCACCCTGCTGGTCGGATACGGCGCCGACCCGCGCGTCTTCGTGGGCGACGCGCTGCGACACGCATCCATCGCCCGGCTCGACATCAACACCCGCGCACTGCGGCCCTGGGTGACGGGACTCTCGGCGGCCAACGGGATGGACGTGTCGGCGCGCGGAAATGTGTACGCCACCAACGACTTCGGCAATCTCATCGGTCGGGTGAGCCCCACCGGCGCCGTGCAGGCCGCCTGGGGAGCGCTGCCGAGCGCGAACGGAGCAGTTCTCGGACGCGGCGACGGGTGGCTGTACGTGTCGAGGACCTTCGTGAACCCGGGCGTCAGCCGGATCTCCACCGCGAATCCGCGTGTCGTGCAGAACCTGCTCACCGTGGGTGCGCCATCGACGCCGGACGGACTGACCCTCGATTCACGCGACCGACCTGTGGTGCCGTTCAACGCGACGGGTGAGATCGTGCGCGTGACGGCGCCCGGAAGCTACTGCGTGCTCGCGACGGGCCTACCGACCTCGAGCATCGTGTCCTACGGACGAGGCGACCGCGGATTCTCGGCCGGACGTCTCTTCCGCGCCGGATTCGACGGACGGATCTACGAGATCCCCGGCGGGTTCGATGCCGGCGCGACGGCCGCCGTCCCCGGCAGGTAGCGCTCGCCCCACCACACCGCGAGCAGCGTCAGTCCGCTCGCCCAGGCGGTGACCGCGAGTGAGCCGAGAAGAACGAGGCTGACCAGTGCCACCACGACCGCGGCGGCGACGGCGTGTGCCTTGTGGACCGGCCATTGCGCACCCAGGACATCGACGGTGCGGGGCTGCCGCGATGCCGGACGACCGGGGTCGACGTCGATCAGAGTCGCCATGTCGGATCACTCCCTCGCTGGCCGGGTGCGCTGGACGTGCCGTCGAGTGTAGCGCAGAACGAACGAGAATGTTCGGCGACCCGAATCCTGAGTCACGGCCGGGTGAAGTCGGTCGAGCAGGCGACCCTCACTTCAGCCGCGTCAACTCAGACAGCTGGGCCCCAGGAGGGCTTTGAGGTCGCCCATGAGGGCCGAACTCGGGGCCACACGCAACGACTCGGTCAGTTTCAGCTGGGTCTGCCGCTTGTCGCTGACGAGCGTCACGTGCACGTCGGCCATGCCGGGATGCCGGGTCAGCACCTGCTTGAGCGCCGCCACGCGGTCGGGGGTGCAGAGTCGCGCCGACAGTGTCAGTGCCACCGGTTTGGTCGCCCCCGCGGTTTCCAGATCCGGCACCGCCAGATCGTTCGCGCTGATCATCATGCTGTCGTCGCGCAGGTTGACGCGCGCCTTGATCAGGACGATGTTGTCGGCGACGATGTCCATCCCGTACGCGACATAGGCCCGCGGGAAGAAATACACCTCGACTCCACCGACCATGTCCTCGAGGGTCACCGCGGCCCACGGCTCGCCCTTCTTGTTCACCCGCCGGGTCACCGACGAGATGATGCCGCCGATGGTGATCTGGGCGCCGTCGGCGACGTTGCCCTCGAGGAGCGTCGAGATCGAGGTGTCGGTGTGCGCGGCGATCGCGTGCTCGACGCCGCTGAGCGGATGGCCGGACACGTACAGCCCCAGCATCTCCCGCTCGATGGCGAGCTTGTGCTTGGTGTCCCATTCCTCTTCGGGCACCTTGACCGCGAACACCTCGGCCATCGAGTCGTCGGCACCGCCGGCGTCGCCGAAGAGGTCGAACTGTCCGATCGCCTCGGCCTTCTTGGTTCCGATGACCGATTCGACGGCCTCCCCGTGAACGAGGAACAGACCCTTGCGCGGGTGTCCGAGTGAGTCGAAGGCGCCCGCCTTGATCAGCGACTCGGTCACCTTCTTGCTGCAGGCGGTGACGTCGATCTTGCCGAGGTAGTCGGAGAAGTTGGTGAACTTCCCCTTCTCCTCGCGCGCCGAGATGATCGAACCGACGACGCCGGAGCCGACGTTGCGGATCGCGGCGAGACCGAATCGGATGTCCTTGCCGACCGCGGCGAAGTTCCGCTGCGACTCGTTGACATCGGGCGGCAGCACGGTGATCCCGAGCTTGCGACAGTCGGCCAGGTAGATCGCGGCCTTGTCCTTGTCGTCACCGACCGAGGTCAGGAGGCCGGCCATGTACTCGGCGGGATAGTTCGCCTTGAGATACGCGGTCCAGAAGGACACCAGCCCGTAGCCGGCGGCGTGCGACTTGTTGAACGCGTAGCCGGCGAACGGCAGGACGGTGTCCCACAGCGCGGTGATCGCGGCCTGGGAGAAACCGTTGTTGCGCATGCCCTCCGCGAAGCCGTCGTAGGCCTCGTCGAGGATCTCCTTCTTCTTCTTGCCCATCGCGCGACGCAACAGGTCGGCCTGTCCGAGCGAGTACCCGGCGACCTTCTGCGCGATCTGCATGATCTGCTCTTGGTAGACGATGAGACCGTAGGTCTCCGACAGGATCTCCTTGAGCGGCTCCTCCAGCTCGGGATGGATCGGCCGGATCTCCTGCAGACCGTTCTTGCGCTTGGCGTAGTCGGTGTGGGCGTTCACACCCATCGGGCCGGGACGGTACAGCGCGAGCACGGCGACGATGTCCTCGAACCCGGTGGGCTGCATCATCTTCAGGAGTTCGCGCATGGCGGCGCCGTCGAGCTGGAACACCCCGAGGGTGTCACCACGGGCGAGCAGTTCGTAGGTCTTCTCGTCTTCGAGCGGCAGCGAGTCGAGGTCGAGATCGATTCCCCGGTTGAGCTTGATGTTCTCCAGGGCGTCGCCGATGACGGTGAGGTTGCGCAGACCCAGGAAGTCCATCTTCAGCAGGCCGATCGCCTCACACGACGGGTAGTCCCAGCCGGTGATGATGGCGCCGTCCTGCGCGCGCTTCCACACCGGGATCGCGTCGGTCAGCGGCTCCGAGGACATGATCACCGCACACGCGTGCACACCGGCGTTGCGGATCAGACCCTCCAGTCCGATCGCGGTGTCGTAGATCTTCTTGACGTCCGGATCGGTCTCGATGAGCGTGCGGACCTCGGCGGCCTCGTTGTAGCGCTCGTGTTCGGGGTTGGTGATACCCCAGACCGGGATGTCCTTGGCCATGATCGGCGGCGGCAGCGCCTTGGTGATGCGGTCGGCGATCGCGAATCCCGGCTGACCGAACTGGACGCGCGCCGAGTCCTTGATCGCGGCCTTCGTCTTGATGGTGCCGAACGTGATGACCTGGGCCACCTTGTCGCTGCCCCACCGGTCGGTCGCGTACCGCACCATCTCGCCTCGACGACGGTCGTCGAAGTCGATGTCGATGTCGGGCATCGACACCCGCTCGGGGTTGAGGAACCGCTCGAAGAGCAGGCCGTGCGGGATCGGGTCGATGTTCGTGATGCCCAGCGCCCAGGCCACGAGCGAACCGGCCGCCGAGCCACGGCCCGGGCCGACCCGGATGCCGACCTCGAGAGCGTGGCGGATGAGGTCGCCGACGACGAGGAAGTAGGCCGGGAACCCCATCTGGATGATGACGTCGAGTTCGTAGTTGGCGCGCTGCAGGTATTCCTCGGGCACCTCGGTGCCGGCGAAACGGCGCTCCGCGAGTCCCTTCGCGACCTCCTTGCGCAGGAACGTCTGCTGCGTCTCGCCGTCGGGGACCGGGAAGACCGGCATCCGGTCGCGGTGGGTGAAGACCTCTTTGTAGGACTCGACGCGCTCGCCGATCTCCAGGGTGTTGTCACACGCCCCGGGGACGATCGAGTCCCACTGCTCGCGCATCTCGGCCGCGGACTTCAGGTAGTAACCGTCGCCGTCGAACTTGAACCGGGTCGGATCGGAGAGGGTCTTGCCGGTCTGCACGCACAGCAGCGCCTCGTGCGCCGCGGCGTGCTCCTTGGTCACGTAGTGGCAGTCGTTCGTGACGATCGGCTTGATGCCCAGCTTGCGACCGATCTCGAGCAGACCGTCGCGCACACGCCGCTCGATCTCGAGCCCGTGCTCCATGAGTTCGAGGTAGAAGTTGTCCTTGCCGAAGATCTCCTGCCACTTCGCCGCGGCCTCGAGCGCCTCGCGGTCGTGGCCGAGCCGGAGCCGGGTCTGCACCTCACCGGACGGGCATCCCGTCGTCGCGATGATCCCCTCGGCGTGCTCGGCGATCAGGTCCACGTCCATCCGCGACCACTTGCCGAGCTGCCCCTCGATCGACGCGAGGGACGACAGCTTGAACAGGTTGCGCAGCCCGGTCGCGTTCTCGGCGACCATCGTCATATGGGTGTAGGCACCCGAGCCGGAGACGTCGTCGCTCTTCTGATCGCGGGTGCCCCACTGGATTCGTTTGGTGTCGAATCGTGAGCCGGGGGCGATGTAGGCCTCGATGCCGATGATCGGCTTGATGTCGTTCTTGACCGCAGTGTTGTAGAACTCGCTGGCGCCGAACATGTTTCCGTGGTCGGTCATGCCGATCGCGGTCATTCCCAGACGTTTGGCCTCGGCGAACAACGGGGACACCTTCGCCGCACCGTCGAGCATGGAGTACTCGGTGTGGTTGTGCAGGTGTACAAACGAGTCCGTCACGGCGCCTCTTCTGTCGAGATCAGTCGGTAGATGTCGGGTCAGTCGTCAGATGTCGGTTCGGTCGGCGGTCATCGGCACCCGGGAGAGTGCGCCCGAAGGCGGTCGGGCGGGTCCGAGTCCGGGTCCACTCTAGGCGCGTGCACCGACACCGCCGGGCTCCCACTCCGCGTCGTGACGGATGGGACAGCTGTGGTAGCGGAGCCGGTTCGCTCACCGCGCTCACAGGGCCATGAACACGAGGACGATCGCGACCAGCAACACCGCGGCGACGATCGCCAGCACGATGGGCAACCGGTTCGACGACGACGGCGTCGATGAAGTCGGACCCGCCGGCCCGGCCCAGCCCCGGGGACCTTGACCGGGCAGCCCGCCGGGTCCCGCGGCATCCAGGCCGCGCGGCGGGGTGCCGGCCGGTGTCGGGCCGACGCCGCCCAGGCGGCTCCGGTCGGGCCGCAGGTGGTCGTTGCTCTGCCGGAACGGATTCGACGGCGGATGCTGCCACACCGCCGGATCGGCACCGGTCGTCGGCCTCGATCTCGGGCCGCGCCCGGGCACCCGCGAGCCCGGCGCGGGGCCGGAGGGCGGCGTGGCGGCACCCGGTGGGGCGTTCGGCGGACCGCCGCGCGCCGGGGCCGCGCGCTGCGTCGCTTCATGTGCCGGGTCAACGTTCGCCGCGGGACGGCCGGGCCCGGGTCGGCGGGGCTCGGCCGGCCCCGGCCGTGATCGACGTTCCGCGGGTGGTCGGTCGGGGGTCGCGGCGCGACCGGCGGGCGGCGGTGTCGGCCGGTCGGACCGTCCGGGCATGTCCGGCGCGCGCGGACCCGGGACGGCGCCGCCGGCCATCCGACCGGGGAGGCCGCGAACCGTCTCCGCGTCGAGGTCGGCGGCCGACCTCGGCCGCACGTTCCGCAGACCCGTCGCCAGCGCGTCGGCGAACTCCCGGCAGCTGGCGAAGCGCTCGTCCGGGGACTTCGCCATCGCACGCGCGATGACCGCGTCGGCGTCGGGCGAGAGTCCGGGTACGAGCTCGGAAACCCGCGGTACGGGTTCTTTCAGATGTGCTCCGATGACGGCGCCGTTGTCGCGGTCGTCGAAGGGCACGCGCCCGGTGAGCAGGTGGAAAGTGGTGGCCGCCAGCGAATACTGGTCGGTCCGGCCATCGAGTCGACGACCCGTCAGCTGCTCCGGGGACGCGTACGACAGCGTGGCGAGGACCGTGCCGACCGAGGTGAGCGCCTCGGTCTCGTCGGACAGTTTGGCGACCCCGAAGTCGGTCAGCAGGACCCGCTGCTCGTCGAACGACGAATCATCGTCGACCTCGGCGAGCAGGATGTTGGCGGGTTTCACATCGCGGTGCAGCAGTCCGCGCCGGTTGGCGTGGTCGATCCCCCGCGCCACCTCCGACACGATGTGCACCACGCGACGCGGGGCGAGGCGGCCGCGTCCGGCGAGTTCGCGCGCACAGTCGGTTCCCGGGACGTACTGCATGGCGATCCAGAGCAGATCGGCCTCCGCCGACTTGTCCGGCCTCGACGCCACCGGCACACTCGCACGTCCGCGGTTGAACACGGTGACGATGTTCGGGTGGTCGAGCGTGGCCGCGACCTCCGCCTCACGCAGGAACCGCCGGCGAAAGTTGCTGTCCGTGAGCCCGGCCGAGGCCTTCAGCACCTTCAGGGCGTCGTACCGGGGCAGCTCCGGATGCCGGGCGAGGAAGACCGCACCCATGCCGCCGCTGCCGAGTACCCGTTCGACGCGGTACCCGGCGACGAGGGTTCCCGGCTCGAGCACTCCCCCAATCTAGCGGTGTGTCTCGGAAATAGTCGATCGAACGGCCTGGTCGCGCGAGGCATCAGGTTGCGCGCAGGACCTCGAGCGCGTGCTGCAGGTCCTCGGGGTATGACGAGGTGAACTCCACCTGTCGGCCGTCGGCCGGATGGGCGAACCCGAGCGACCGCGCGTGCAGCCATTGGCGTTCCAGACCCAGCTTCTTGGCCAGCACCGGATCGGCGCCGTACGTGGGATCACCGCAGCACGGATGGTGAAGGGCCGAGAAGTGAACCCGGATCTGGTGTGTGCGACCGGTTTCGAGGTGAACGTCCAGCAGCGACGCCGACGCGAACATCTCCAGGGTGTCGTAGTGGGTGACACTCGGTTTGCCGTTCGCGGTCACCGCGAACTTCCAGTCGTTGCCGCGGTGGCGGCCGATCGGCGCATCGATGGTCCCCGACGGCGGATCGAGGTGCCCCTGGACGAGCGCGTGGTAACCCTTGTGTACGGTCCGCTGTTTGAACGCCCGCTTGAGCAACGTGTACGCCCGTTCGGACACCGCGACCACCATGACCCCCGACGTGCCGACATCGAGACGGTGGACGATCCCTTGCCGTTCGTGCGCTCCCGAGGTCGAGATCCGGAAACCCGCGGCCGCGAGGGCCCCGATGACCGTCGGGCCGCTCCAGCCCAGCGAGGGATGCGCGGCGACACCCACCGGCTTGTCGACGACGACGATGTCGGAGTCGTGGTAGATGACCTCGAGGTCCTCGACCGGGGTCGGCTCGACGCGCAGCGGCTCCTCCGGTTCGGGCAGCGTGACGTGCAGCATCGTGCCCGCGGCGAGTTTGTGCGACTTCCCCACCGCCACGCCGTCGACGACGACGTCGCCCTCCTCGGCCAGGGTGGCGACGACGGTGCGCGACAGCCCGAGCATCCGGGAGACACCGGCGTCCACGCGCATCCCGTCGAGGCCGTCGGGCACCGGCAGGAACCGCGATTCACGCATGCGCGCCGCCCTCGGTGCCGGCGGGATCGCGCTGCTCGCGGCGGGCCGCCCAGCCCGTGCGGGTGCCGTCGTAGTCGAAACCGAGCGCGGAGAGGACGACCAGGAGGATCGCGCCGCACACCACGGCGGAGTCGGCGACGTTGAACACCGGCCACCACCCCACCGACACGAAGTCGACGACATGGCCCTGAAGTGGTTGCGGGGCACGGAAGATGCGGTCCGTCAGGTTGCCGATGGCGCCGCCGAGCACAAGGGCCAGACCCGCCACCCACCACCAGGAGCGCAGCCGGCTGCTGTAGCGGATGATCACGAGCACGACCACCAGGGCGATGATCGACAGCACCCAGGTGTATCCGGTGGCCATGGAGAAGGCCGCGCCGCTGTTGCGGACCAGACGCAGGGTGACGAAGTCGCCGATGATCTCCACCGGGCGCATCGGGTCGATCGTGGCGACCGCGATCGACTTCGTGAGCTGGTCGAGGCCCAAGATCACCAGCGCGACGCCGAGCACCACGATCGTCGCCTTCGGCACCCGGCGGCCGGGACGTGCGGCGGCGTCGGTGTCGCCGGGTCGGCGGTCGGCCCCGGGTTCGACACGGTCGTGCGGGTCCACGTGCTCTCGATCCGTCAGGGGTTGGTCATCCACAGCATCATTGTCCACGACACGTCGAATACGCTGGCTACCCGTGTCCCCGCATCCCCGTCGCCTCCGGTCCGTCGTCTCGTCCATCGGGGCGGTGACCGCGCTGTCCGTACTGGTCGCGGGATGCGCATCGGGTCCCGACGAGACGCCCGGCGCTCCGGCGGCGAGCACATCGGCGGGCTGCAGCACCGACTCGCCGTCCCGCGCCGCCGGTGCGGCGCCGGTCCCGATCGCACCGGCGACGGTGACGATCGTCGACGCGGGAACCGGGGAGCGCCGCGTGCCGACGACTGCGCCGGACGTCGCCACCGCCCAGTCGGTGACCCTGGTGACGACCTCGGAGGTGGCGTCACCGGGCACCTCGGACGCCCAGACCGTCGAGATGCCACTGACCGCGCGGTTCGGGTGCGCCGATCCCACCGACCTCGAACTCGACCTCGGCACGGTCACATCCCCCGACACGACCCTGAACGACGAACTGTCGGCGATGGCCGGCGCGAGAGCCGGTCTCACGCTCGGTCCGGGCCTGGCGCCGGTGTCCCTGCGGATCGCGCCGCCGGAGCCGGCCGGCGGCGAGGCACGACTGGCGGTCGAGCAGGCGCTGGTGTCGGCGTTCAACGCGGCGGTCGTGCTCCCGACCGAACCGATCGCGGTGGGTGCGACGTGGCGGAGCGAGCGGGTGATCGCGGCCGCGGCGACCGTCACCCAGACCATCGAGGCACGGCTCACCGCCTGGGACGGCAACCGGCTGACCATCGAGTACACCGCAGACGAGACCCCGGTGAACTCGGTGTTCGCGATCCCCGGCGGCAGTGACAGCCTCACCATCAGCCGATACAGCTACACCGGTCAGGGGTCGGTGACCGTCGACCTGACCCGCGGGCTGCCCATCGCCGGCGAGGCCACCTATCGGGGCGCCCGCGAGTTGGTCGGCGCGGACCCGAGCCGGCCGCTGGTACAGCGGACCGGACTGTCCGTCACCTGGCGCTGAACGCCGACGGCCCCGGGTCACCGACAGGCGTCGGCGACACGGGGCCGCGGATCATGCTGTGCCAGAGACGAGCCGGAAGGCGCCGTCGCGTACACCACCGGTCTCGGTGGCGAGGCGAGGAGAGGTCAGCTCGCCGGAGCACACATGGCGCTCTCGACCTGGTAGAGGCCGAGGAGGTTGCACACGGTCTCGTTCGAGAGCTTCCAGCGTCCGTCGTCGAAGACGATGGTCGACTCGGCGTTGGTCGGCGGGTTGCCCGCGGTCTCGATCCGGACCTTGACGCGGGCCTTGTTCGGGCCGGCGCTGATCACGGGGTTGACGAGGACCCAGTCGACGTCGGAGTTCTCGGCACGTGCCTTGACCAGCTCGTCGAAGATCGCCGGGTCCTTCTCCGAACCCTCGACCAGTTCGACCTTCTCGGCCCGCGGGATGTCGGGGTCGACGGCCTGGTCGACCATCTCGTTGAGGGCGGCGATCGACGGCGGGTTGCTGCCGTCGGTGATCTCGGAGCCATCCCCGCCGGCAGCGGCGGTGTCGGTGCTGGTGAGCGTCGGTGCGGGCGGCGCGTCGGCGTCGTCGCCCCCGCAGGCCGCGACGGTGGTCATCAACGCTGCCGCGATCATGGTCGCGCCAAGAAATTTCCGATACTTCAACGATCTCCCTCACTGTGATCTCGGGCATGGGGTGCGCCGGTGGGCGCTCTCGTACCGCGATGCCGGACGTGTCTGCCGGGTACGACCCGGCGACGGCCCACACCACTATGCCAAACAACGAGGACCGGGGGTCCCCGGTGCCGTCGACACGCGACGACGATCCGGCCGGCGGGGGCGTCGCCGAGCCGGCAACGCTTGACGGCCCGGCCGGGTTCCGGTGACCCTTGGGCACCATGACAGGCACCCCTCCCCCCGGCACCTCCGCCATCGTGCTGATCAGCACCGGAGGCACCATCGCCGCCCACACCACCGCCGACGGCGCGGTCCCCGCACTCGGGTCCGCCGATCTCCTCACCTCCACCGGGACGCCCGCCACCGGGCCGGCGATCCGTACCGTCGATCTGATGTCGGTGGACAGCTCGGCGATGACCGTCGCCGACCAGTTCGCCGTGGTCCGCGCGATCGCCGACGCGCTCGCCGACCCCGCCGTCCGCGGCGTGGTGGTCACTCACGGGACCGACACGATGGAGGAGACGGCCTTCCTCGCCGACCTGTACGCGGCCGACGAACGGCCGGTCGTGTTCACCGGCGCCATGCTGCCCTCGGACTCCCCGGCGGCCGACGGTCCGTCGAATCTCACCGCCGCGCTGGCCGCGATCGACGACCCGGCCGCCCGCGGCCGTGGGGTGCTCGTGGCGATGGGCGGCCGGCTTCTCCCTGCCTGCGGCCTGTTCAAGGTCTCCACCACCGACCTCGCCGCCTTCGACACCGTGTGGGGTGTCGATCGCGCGGACGGCCCGCCGGTGCCGCGACGGGTGCTGACCGGACCGGTGCCGCCGGGGCGGGCGGCACGGGTCGACGCCTTCACCCTGTATCCGGGCGTGTCGCCGGGCCTCATCGCCGCGTCCGTCGCCCAGAACGCCGCGGGTCTGGTCCTGGCGGCCACCGGTTCCGGGAACACGCACCCCGACATCACCGCGGAGGTGGCACTCGCCGTGCAGCGCGGGGTGACCGTCGTCGTGACGAGCCGTGTCCCGTACGGCGAGGTGTCGGCGACCTACGGCGGAGGCGGCGGCGCCGTCGATCTGGGTCGGGCCGGGGCGATCGTGTCCCCCTGGTTGCGCGCCCCGCAGGCGCGCATGGCCCTGATCGCCCTGCTGACCTCCGGTCACGACCACGGCGCGATCACAGATTACTTTCTCGCACAACACCACTGAGGAACACGGCCGGGCCCGTCGCGCGCGGATCGCCGGTCAGTCGCGGTCGGGAAGAACCCATTCGAGGCTGTCGAGCGGATCCGCCGGACGGAGGTCGGGGTCGTCGACCGCGAAGGTACGCGTGCGTCCGGGCCCGCTCGTCCGTGTCTCGAACCGGACGGTGACGACGCCGTGCCCGCTGCCCTGGACCCAGCCGTGCCCGTGGTCGGGATGGGTCACATCGGCCCCGGGCCCGAAGCGTCCGGCGGGCATCGAACTGCCACCCGGCGCGAACCGCGGGAGTGCGGAGGACGCATCCGTCGTCTGGTCGGCGGGCGGCACGACGGCACCGTCGGCTCGCGGCTCGGTCGGCGCCGCGTCGGCCGCGTCCACCTGCACCGGCACCGCGACCCCGTCACCGGTGTCCGTCACACCGTCGGCGGTGTCGTGGTGGGTGGTCTGGACATCGCTCGCATCCTCCCCACCGACGTCGTCGAACAGGGCATACTGCTGTACCGCGGTCAGTCCCGAGAAGCTCACGCCGACAAGGCGAATGGCCCCGATCGACCGCGGATCGAGCGCGAGTCGCTGCGCCGTCCGCTCGAGGTCGTCGAAGTCGGTGGTGGCCGTGGCGGTCGTCGCCGAGCGCGTCAGGATCGACATGTCGGATCTCTTCAGTTTCAGCACGACGGTGCGCGCACCCCGACCGTCTGCCCGCAGCCGGCGGTGAGCGTCGGTCGCGGCTTTGCGGATGGCGGGACGGAGCGCGTCGAGTTCGACGATGTCCTCGGCGAAGGTCGACTCGGCGCTGATCTGCTTCGCGGAGGCGCGTTCGGCGACGGGACGGTCGTCGATGCCGTGGGCGAGACGATGCAGGGCGGGTCCGACGGTGCCGCCGAGCACGGAGGCCACCTCGACCGGCGACATCGCCGCGAGGTCACCGATGGTCGCGATTCCCAGGCGCGCCAGCCGATCGCCCGACACCGGTCCGATGCCCCACAACTTGCGAACCGGGAGCGAATGCAGGAAGGCCAGCTGACCGGACGGCGGGATCACCATCACCCCATCGGGTTTGGCCATCCCCGAGGCGATCTTCGCCAGTTGCTTGCCACTGCCGAGTCCGACAGACGCGGCGAGTCCGACCTCCCCGCGTATTCGGGAGCGGAGCCTCTCGGCGAAATCGCGGGCCTCGTCGACGGTCGCGCCCGCGAGCTCCGCCGGTTCGCCGAACGCCTCGTCGAACGACAGCGTCTCGATGACCGGAACCTCGTCGCGCACAATGGCGAAGACACGTTTGCTGACCACGCTGTACACCGATCCGCGCGGCGGGATCACCACCCCGGTGGGGCCGATGAGCCGGCGCGCCTGGTGCATCGGCATCGCCGAGCCGGCTCCGAACACGCGGGCCTCGTAGCTGGCCCCGGCGACCACCCCGCGTCCGCCGGACCCGCCGACGAGGACGGGACGGCCGCGCAGCGTCGGCCGGGTGAGCTGCTCGACGGAGGCGAAGAACGCGTCCATGTCGAGGTGCATCACCCAGCGCGGACTCCGCTCCGATCCCTGGCCCGACACCGCAGCCAAGGGGTGCCCCGACACCGCACCGCCCGGCTGCGGCGGATCAGACTCGAGACGTGACACCTCACCGAGTCTAGTGAGCTGGGGTGACGGTGAAGACGGGGATCAGGGCGGCGTGCGCGGCGAGTTCCTCGTCCGACGAGGTGACCTCGAGACCCGCGGGCAGGAATCGGGCGACCTCCCAACCCCAGCGACGCAGATAGTCCCGGATGACCGGCGGGCGACGCCCGGGGTCGAGTTCGGTGAGCGTGACGACGGTCCGGCGACGCCCACGGCGCAGCTCGACGGTCCCCGCCGCGCGCGCGTTCCGCACCCACTGCGTCTCGCCGCGGACGGCGACGAGATACTCCGCCCCGTCGAGTCGCAGCACGTTGACGGGCACCCGCTGCGGCGTGCCGGTCCGCCGACCGACGACGGTGAGCGTCTGCGCCCCGGCCAGATTGACCCCGCGGTCGGCGAGCCAGCGGACCACGCGGTTGAACGCGGCATCGAATCCGCTCGGGGCCCTGTAGTGGGAAGTCGCAGTCATGGCCGGCCTTTCGTCGAAGGTGTTGACATTCGAGAGCAGTGCTCTCGTCGTAAGTATGCGAGCGTGGCCGCGCAAAATCAAGAGCACCGCTCTCGTTTGTGGCAGGATCGTCGGCATGGCCACCGGACGGAACCGCGCGGAGAACCGCGCGATGATGACCGACGAGATCCGTCGGCTGGGACGAGAACACCTGACCACCTACGGGGCGGCCGGGCTCTCACTGCGCGCGATCGCGCGCGACCTCGGGGTCGTCTCCTCGGCGGTGTACCGCTACGTCCCGAGCCGCGACGAATTGCTGACCATGCTCCTCGTCGAGGCCTACACCGACGTCGCGGATGCGGTCGATGCGGCGGCCGACGCCGTTTATGCATCCCACCGGCGCGACCGGCTGGCCGCCGCGGCCGCGGCGGCGAGGAACTGGGCGCTGGCCGACCCCGCCCGATGGGCCCTGATCTACGGAAGTCCGGTGCCCGGCTACTCCGCCCCCGGCGAGCGGACCATCGGCCCCGGCACACGTGTCCCCGTTCGGCTCCTCCGCGAGTGCGCCGCCGCCCATCACGAAGGACTGTTGCGTCCCGATCTGCCCGCCCCGACGGCGGAGGTCGTCGCGGACATGGCGGCCATCCGGGACGAGTTCGACCTCGACACGCCGGCCGCGGTCCTCGCCGCGGCCACCACGCTGTGGGCGGTGCTCGTCGGCGCGATCAGCCTGGAGACCTTCGGCCAGTACGGGACCGACACCTTCGCACACCCCGAAGCGCTCTTCCGCTCCCAGATCGACCTGACGTTGTCGACGCTCTTCGCCTGAGATCTCACCGGGCCACGGACCGGAGACGCTCCACCCCGACGAGCTTGTCGGGGTTGCGCATCACGTAGACGTGGTCGACGAGACCTCCGGCCAGGCGCAGCGTCAACACGGTCTGCAACCGACCGTCGTAGTAGACCGCGATCCCCGGCTGACTGTTGAACACCGACGCCTCAGCGCGATAGTCCTCGAAGACCCCACCGATCCGCGCGAACCCCGACATCGCGCGTGCCACATCGCGAGCGCCGTGGACCGGTTGGCGGACCGCGACCACCTTGCCGTCGCTGTCAGCGGTGAACACCACCTCCGGCGCGAGCACAGTCATCAGGGTGCCGAGATCACCCGATTCGGCGATGGCCAGGAACTCGTCGACGAACGCCACGGTGCGGGCGCTGTCCACCGGCTCGAACGCGGGACGGTGCGCCTCGACGTGGGATCGGGCGCGAAGCGCGGCCTGCTGTATCTCACCCGCGGGCCGCGACAGGATCGTCCCGATCTCCGCATCGCCGACGCCGAACACATCACCCAATACGTGCACCGTACGGTCCACGGGCGCAAGGGATTCGAGGAGAACCAGGGTGGCCGTGGCGATCGACTCGGCGAGAACCGGGTCGCCCGTCAGGTCGTCGCCGTCCAGCCGGATCGGTTCGGGCAGCCACGGTCCCACGTACTGCCCCTCCGCACTCTGGCGCGACTGCAGGGCGTCGAGCGACTGCCGGGCCACTGCTCCGATCCGGGAGCGCCGGTCATCGCGAGGCGTGGACACCGCCGGCTCGCACCGGAGATCCCGGTCGACGATGGCATCGGCCGTGGTGGCCGAACCCAGGATCTCGTAGGCCACGGTGAACAGCAGTGGCCGCAGCGGGTCGGGACGAGCGACCCGCCGCTCCGCGTCGGTGCCGCTCATGGGTGGTGCTGAACCTCTCATCGATGACCGGGGAACGCGCCGCGGCAACCGGACCGACGCCAACGGATCGGTTCGCCGCCACTGCGATGGGGACCGCGGTGGCGCCGCGAGGCAACGGTCCACACCGTACAGCGACATCTCGACATCGCACGGCCGAAAGCGAGATCTCGTCCCGTTCCCGGCGCGGTCACGCGATCGTCGAGGCCCGGGCGCGGCGGACCTGTCAGCCCGCCTTCGTGACGTCGGCCGTCACGCCGTCACCGAGCTCGATGCTGCCCGCGTCACCGTCGCCGGTGACATCGAATCGCACCGCGAGCACCTCGCCGGCGATCAGGTCGGCGTGCGTCCGCGCCCACTCGAGACGTTCGGCGGGCACGACGAAGCGCACCGCGATCCGGTCGGAGACGTCGAGTCCCAGAGTGCGGCGGGCGTCCTGCAGCTCGCGGACCCGGTCCTTGGCCCAGCCCTCGGCCTCGAGTTCGGGCGTGACCGTCGTGTCCAGGACGACCAGACCGTTCCCGCCCGGCAGCTCCGCGGTGGAATCGGGTTCGACGGCCACCAGGCGGCGGGTGAACTCTCCTTCGCGTAGCTCGATCCCGTCGGCGACCACCACCTCGGACCCGTCGGCACCGTCGCTCACCGTCCAGTTCCCCGACTTCACCGCCTTGATCGCGCGCTGCACGTCCTTGCCGAGGCGCGGTCCGGCGGCGCGGGCGTTGACCGCGATCTCGTGGCGTCCGTACTCACTGGCGTCGGCGGCGAGAGTCACGGTCTTGACGTTCATCTCGTCCTTGATCAGGTCGACGAACGGCTCCAGCGACCCCGCTGTGGGCGAGGCGACCGTCAGGCCCGGCAGCGGCAGTCGCACCCGCAGCCGGTTGGCCTTGCGGACACTCGACGCCGTCGAGCACACCGCCTGGACCTGGTCCATCGCAGTGACCAGGTCGGCATCGGCCGGGAGTTCGTCGCTCGTCGGCCAGTCCGTCAGGTGAACCGAGCGCTCGCCGGTGAGACCGCGCCAGATGGCCTCGGTCGCCAGCGGGAGCAACGGCGAGGCGAGCCGGCAGGCCACCTCGAGCACGGTGTACAGGGTGTCGAACGCGTCGGTGTCCTCGTCCTGACCGGCCCAGAAGCGAGCCCGCGAACGTCGCACGTACCAGTTGGTGAGCGACTCGACGAACTCGCGGAAGGCGTCGCACGCCCCCGCGATGTCGTAGATGTCGAGGGCCTCGGTCATCGAGTCGCGGGTCGTCGCCAGCTTCGCCAGGATGTAGCGATCCAGCACATGCTCCGAGTTCGTCCGCCAGGTCGCCGGCCGCTCGGCATACAGCTGCAGGAAGCTGTAGGCGTTCCACAGTGGCAGGAGCGCCTGACGGACCCCCTCGCGGATGCCTCGCTCCGTGACGACGAGGTTGCCTCCGCGCAGGATCGGCGAGGCCATGAGGAACCATCTCATCGCATCCGAACCGTCGCGGTCGAAGACCTCGTTCACGTCAGGGTAATTGCGCTTCGACTTGGACATCTTCTGGCCGTCGTCACCGAGCACGATCCCGTGCGCGGCGACCGTCTTGAACGCCGGGCGGTCGAACAGGGCGGTGGCCAGCACGTGGAGCGTGTAGAACCAGCCGCGGGTCTGGCCGTTGTACTCGACGATGAAGTCGCCCGGATTGTGTGCCGGGGCATGGGCGGAGTCTCCCCCGTCGAACCAGTCGCGGTTCTCGAAGGGATAGTGCACCTGCGCAAAGGGCATCGAGCCCGATTCGAACCAGCAGTCGAGGACCTCGGGCACGCGCCGCATCGTCGACTTCCCGCTCGGGTCATCGGGATTCGGGCGGGTGAGCTCGTCGATGAACGGGCGGTGCAGATTGTCCGGCCGTACTCCGAAGTCGCGTTCGAGGTCGTCGAGCGAACCGTAGACGTCGATACGTGGGAACTCGGGGTCGTCCGAGACCCACACCGGAAGGGGCGCACCCCAGTAACGGTTGCGGCTGATGTTCCAGTCCCGCGCGCCCTCGAGCCACTTGCCGAACTGTCCGTCCCGGATGTGTTCGGGCACCCAGACGATCTGCTTGTTCAGCTCGACCATGCGGTCGCGGAACTGCGTCACCGCGACGAACCAGGACGGCACCGCCATGTAGATGAGCGGCTGGCCCGACCGCCACGAGTGCGGGTAGGAGTGCTCGATGGTCTCGTGGCGGAGGATGCGCCCGGTTTCTTTGAGGTCCTTGATGATCACCGGGTTGGCGTCGAAGACCATCAACCCCTCGTAGGGCGGGACCTGCGCGGTGAAACGTCCGCCCGGATCGAGCGGCTGCACCACCTCGATGCCGTTGGCGGTCGCGAGGTCCATGTCCTCCTCACCGAAAGCCGGTGCGAGATGGACGATTCCGGTGCCGCTGTCGGTGGTCACGTAGTCGCCCAGCAGCACCCGGTGCGAGTTCGGGTGTCCGGCAAAGAAATCGAAGGGCGGTGTGTAGGACAGGTCCTTCAGTTCCACGCCGCGGTGGGTGCCGAGCACCTCCGGGTCGACGATCTCCTTCGCGTACGCCCCGAGCAGCGCCTCAGCGAGGAGATACTCCTGACCGTCACCGGCCCTGACGTGCACGTACGTGACGTCGGGGTTGACGGCGATGGCGAGGTTGGACGGCAGGGTCCACGGCGTCGTCGTCCAGATGAGCGCGTTGACACCGTCCAGCGTCGAGAGCGGACCGTCGGGCACCGAGAGCGGCATCGTGACGGTGACCGCCGGGTCCTGCCGCATCCGGTAGGCGTCGTCGAGCTTGGACTCCTGGTTCGACAGCGGCGTCTGCTCGTACCAGCTGTACGGCAGCACCCGATAACCCTGGTAGATGAGCCCCTTGTCGTAGAGCGCCTTGAACGCCCACATCACCGACTCCATGAAGTCGAGATCGAGGGTCTTGTAGTCGTTGTCGAAGTCGACCCAGCGGGCCTGCCGGGTCACGTAGTCACGCCACTCCCCGGTGTACCGCAGCACCGAGTCACGGCAGTACTCGTTGAACTTGGCCATGCCCATCTTCTCGATCTCCGACTTGTCGGTGATCCCGAGCTGGCGTTCGGCCTCCAGTTCGGCGGGCAGACCGTGTGTGTCCCAGCCGAATCGACGGTCCACCTTCTTGCCGCGCATGGTCTGGTACCGCGGCACCAGATCCTTGACGTACCCGGTCAGCAGATGACCGTAGTGCGGCAGTCCGTTCGCGAACGGCGGGCCGTCGTAGAAGACGAATTCCTCGGCGTCGGCTCGATTCTCGATCGACGCGGCGAAGGTCGAATCAGAGTCCCAGTACTGCAGCACCCGCTGTTCCACGGACGGGAAGTCGGGGGCGCTGCGCCCGGTGCCCCCGGTCATGTCGACCTTCGGGTACACCCGTGCGTTCTGGGTGGGGTCGGTCGCGTCGCTCACGCTGGTCTCCTCGTGCCTGGTGATGTCTCATCGGCACGGGGACGCATTCCGGAGGACTGCGCGGTACCACCCCGCTTGCGCCGGGGATCCGGCGCCACTCGACGAACCGCCACGGTGGGTGACCGGACGATCCTGCGGCTGTGACGGGCCGCGCCCGCCCGGTTCTACTGAGGACCCGAGGGCCTGTTCTTCCGGGTGCTCCCCGGTGATGGCCGGATCAACGCGTCAACCAGTGTAGCGACGACCCGTCCGATGGAGCCAGGGGGTTACCCGAGCACCGGGATGCGCCACTCGACCGATCAGTCGGGTGGTGGGTGCCAATTCGGATCAAGCGGATCGAAATCCGCTCGCCGACGGCGCGACGCGGAATCGTCGGGGTGTTCGGAAGAAGTTGCCCAGTCGTCCGGTCCGGCGGCGTCACCGCCGGGCACGTCCTCTCCGACCCACCCTGACTGCGCCGGATCGAACGGGCCTCGACCCGGTGACGGCGCGGCCGGCGGGCGTTGTCCCGACACCGCCGGTCGACCGGGCTGACGTGGCGACTGCGACTGGCCGGATTCTCGGGGGTCGGGCGGCGGCCCGAATTGTCCCGGCGCGCGACGCTGCTGCGTCCACGAAGGCTGATCGGCTCCGGGATGCTGCCGTTGCGGAACCCCGCCGGGTGGTGGAGAACCGTAGGGCTGCGGAGTGGGCCGGCCCCGCGGATCGGGGCGTCCACCCGGGGCTGCGACACCTTCAGGGGCTCCGCTGTGTGTCGGGGCGCCCGCACTCGGGGCGTCGACGCCGACCGAGCGCAGATAGTCCTCCAGGTTGCCCTCGCGACGTTCGGGGGCGGGGCGATTCGGGGGCGCGGAACCCTCCGGCGCCGCCATCCCCGGCTCGAACGAGCCGGGCCGGTACGCCACGGTCTCGGAATCGTCCGATGCGGCGGGGTCGGGCACGGAGTACCGGCGGGTGGGCGCATCGGCAGAGCCCTCGGCCGACCCGTTCTCGGCCCGGACCGAGGAGTCCTGGGAGGCGGCTTTCGCCGAATCTTCGTCGGGCGTGTCACGACCGGCACCCGGGACCATGTCCTCGAGTGACCGGCCCGCATCGCCCTTACGACCGGCGAACACATCCACCAGCAGGAAACCGAGGCCGACGAGACAGACCACGATGCAAGCCACCGCCAGCCACACGGTCCCGGTGATGAGGCCGAGGATGAGCAGCACGAACCCCAGAAGGGTCGCGGCCAGGGCCAAGGTCAGCACATCACCAGCCTAGTGCGCACCGGTTCGCCCAGGTCAGCTGGGTGAGTAGCTGCTGAATCCACCATTACCCGGATCGTTGGAGAACGATTGATCGGGCCGGCCACCCTCGACGGGAGCCGCACTGCCGCGCTGCTGGAGTTCTTCGAGCTGCGATTCGAGGTAGGTCTTCAGACGCGTGCGGTACTCGCGCTCGAAGGTCTTGAGCTGTTCGATCCGGCCCTCGAGAACGCCCCGCTGCTGGTTGATGGTGCCCATGATCTCGCTGTGCTTGCGCTCGGCGTCGCTCTGCAGCGCGTCCGCACGTTCCTGCGCCTGGCGCAGCTGCGCCTCCGACCGCGTCTGCGCGTCGGCGAGGATGGCCTCCGACCGCTGGCGGGCATCGGCGAGCATGGCGTCGGACTTGGTCTGCGCCTCGGAGACCAGCGTGTCGGCGCGGGTCTGAGCATCGGACAGCATCGCGTCGGCGTCCGCGCGGGCGCTCCCGGTCAGACGGTCCGCGGTGTCCTGGGCCAGGGCCAGCACGCGCGCCGCGCGCACGTTCGCATCGTCGTTGGTCGGCTGCGGGGCCGGCGTCGGGGCCGGGGCGGGAGGCTCGGGTGCCGCCGCGGGCTTGGCGAACATCTGCGTTCGGTCGTCCGCCGACGAGCCGGCACCGGAGCGGGCGTCGGCGAGCTCACCCTCGAGCTCTTCGACGCGTTGCTTGAGGTCGGTGTTCTCCTCGATCAGCCGGGCGAGCTCGGCTTCGACGAAGTCGAGGAACTGATCGACCTCATCCTCGTTGTAACCGCGCTTACCGATGGGCGGTTTGCTGAACGCGACGTTGTGCACATCAGCTGGAGTCAGCCGCATGTCGGTTCCCCTCGTGTCTGGTGGTGAACTTGTGTTCAGTTGGCGGGCCGTCCAACCCGGATCGCGCGACGGTGAGTCGTTCGACCAATACAGGTTGTCACTAACTATTCATACCAGTCAAAAATTGTAACTGGCGTCCAATCCTGTCACACGCGAACCGTTGGTTGCATCTCTGCGATGCGCTGTTGAAATGAAACAGTCATCCGAAGATGACTTACAACGGTAGACCATCTCGGTAACGCGGGGTACCCGCCGCCGGACCGGGGCGCCACTCGCGGGCGACGAGCCCCGGTGACCGTCGCAGTGTGGATAGGACGGGACGAGATCAGGATCGGATGAGATGTGCGGCGATCGCCAGCGAATCGGCCAGTGCGTCGGCGCGCAGACCGTTCACGATGTTCATGCCGATGATCACGACGAGCATCACGATCATCAACGACAGGTCCAGCCGGATGGGACCGAGCGGGATCGGCGGGAGCACGCGACGCAGGGCCTTGATCGGGGGATCGGTCACGGTGAAGACCATCTCGATGACGACGACCGCCGCGCCGGTCGGACGCCATTCGCGAGCGAAGGTGCGGACCAGTTCGACGACCAGCCGGCCGAGGAGGAGCAACCAGAAGATCAGCAGGATGTAGTACAAGACGCTCAACAGAATCGCAGCCACGCGTCAAGAGTGCCTGAACATGACGGGCGACGGCGAACCGAGGTACCCGTCGCCGGTCAGGCGTGGTTGTAGAAGCCCGTCTCGGCGATCTTGCGGCGGTCTTCCGGCGACACGTCGACGTCGGCGGGCGACAGCAGGAAGACCTTCGTGGCGACCTTGTCGAACGACCCGCGCAGCGCGAATGCGAGGCCGGCGGCGAAGTCGACGAGGCGCTTGGCGTCGTCGTTGCTCATGTCGACGAGATCCATGATGACCGGGTTGCCGTCGCGGAACCGCTCGCCGATGGTCCGCGCCTCGCCGTAGTCCGACGGCCGGAGGGTCGTGATCTTCTGCAGGGGACTGTCGGCGAAGACGCGCTCGAGTTCGACGCGCGGGTCGGCGCCCATCGAACGCGGTGCGGTGGCGGCGCGCAGGGACGCGCTCGACGAGCGCTGCAGGGGTTCGAGACGAGCGGGCGCCCGCATCGGGCCGTCGCCCGCCGCGCGCGGGGCGGCGTAGGCGTACTCCGCGGCGAGGTCGAAGCCGGCGTCGTAGTGGCGGTCGGCCAGCTCGTCGCGGTACGCCATCTCCTCGCGGTAGCCGGCATCCCGGAACGACGGTTCGTAGCCGGGATCGTAGGACGAGTCACCGTAGTAGTCGTCGCGGTAGGCACGCTCACGAGACCGCTCACGCAGCGGCGGGGCCGACTCCTCGAGGTAGTCGTCCTCGTATTCGCTGGGCGGCACCATGCCGAAGTAAGCCTTGAACTTCTGCATCGTGGTCATTGACGGCCTCTCTGGTAGTGCGACGCCGGTTTCTGCCGTGCGGGGTGGTGCATCTGTGGTCAGTGAGTTCTTTGCGGTTCTTGAGTCACTTGGTTCTGGTGTTACCAATGTGATTACTGAGAGACTAGCGGCCGCTCGCCCATGATCGCGGTTCCGACACGCACGCATGTCGAGCCCGCGGCAATCGCCGCTTCCATGTCACCGGACATGCCCGCGGACAGTTCCGCGGCGTCGTCGAACCGACCCCGGAACGCCGCGTGAATCCGCGCCGTCTCGGCCATCCAGTGCTCGGGCTCGCCGTGTAGCGGCGCGATGACCATGAGCCCGCGCAGCCGGAGCGGCTCCGCGTCGACGACCTGCTCGGCCAGACGTGTCAGGTCGTCCTCGACGACGCCGCCGCGGTGCGGATCGCCGTCGAGGCTGACCTGGAGCAAAATGCCCAGCGGGTCGGCCCGGTCGCCGTCGTCCAGCGCGGCGGCGGCGGCGCGGTCGAGGGCCTCGACGACCTTCGGACGGTCGACCGAGTGCACCGTGCGCGCCCACCGCGCAACCGACCGTGCCTTCTTGGACTGCACCGAGCCGATCATGTCGAAGACGGGGACGTCGCCGGGGTCCGGCGACTCCCAGTCGCCGAGCACCCAGTCCTCGAGCACACTGGCCACCTTCCGTCCCGCTTCGGGCTCGCGCGACTCCCCGAAGGCACGTTCCCCGAGCTGGAGCAGCCTGCGGACGTCGTCCGCGGGAAAGAACTTCGTCACCACGAGGAGTTCGCACGATCCGGCCGGACGCTGGGCGGCCTCGACCGCGGCCTCGAGGCGACGGCGCACGGCCGCCAGCCGGTCCCCCAGTTCGACGGTGCGCGCATCAGATGACCCGGTCATGTCCCCATCCTTCTCGCCTCTGGGGTCATTCCCCGAGCGGGCCCCGCTCGCCGGGACGATCGTCGTTCGTCTCGTCGGAGTCCGTGGTCGGGTCCATCCAGATGACCGACGCGAGGCGTCCGGTGGGCGCGCCCCGACGATGGCTGAAGAGATTCGGGTCCGAGATGGTGCAGCGCGGATCGACCGCCACTCCCCCGACCCCCGCGTCGAGAAGCTGGCGTCGCAGACCGGCGCGGAGGTCGAGACCGGTGGTGCCCTTCTTGGTCCGGACGGCACTGCCGGGCAGATGCTTCTCGACGTCGGCCTGCATCGCCGGTGGGACCTCGTAGTGGTCACCGCTCGCCGCCGGTCCGAGAAAGGCTCCGATGGACTCGATGCGAGCGCCGAGTTCGACCATCGCGCGCAGAGTGGCGGGCACGATGCCGATCCGGGCGCCGACACGTCCCGCGTGGACTCCCGCGATCACGCCGGCCTCGTCGTCGCTCAGGAGCACCGGGACGCAGTCGGCCGACAACACCGCGAGGGCGAGGCCGGGCGTGGTGGTGACCAGTGCATCGGTGGCCGGCACCGGCTCGGCGACCGGCCCGTCGACCACGGTGACGTTGCGACTGTGGATCTGCTCCATCCACACCACCGAGCCGCTGTCCACCCCGATCTGCTCGGCGAGTCGAATCCTGTTGGCCGCCACCGCTTCCGGATCGTCTCCGACGTGATCACCGAGATTGAACGACTCGTACGGTGACACCGAGACCCCGCCGGCACGGGTGGTGATGACACGCCGCACCCGCATCCGCGGACTCAGCGCTTCATGAACGACGGCACGTCGACGTCGTCGTCGTCCAGCCGAACGGTGTTGCGGCGGGGCGGTTCCGGCTCCTGCTCGAACGGATCACCCGCGCCCTTCGGCATGTCCCCGAAGAGCGGATCGTTCTTCGGCGGCGACGTCACGGCGCCGGCCTGGCCCTGCCCGACCGCGGTGCGTCCCGCGGCCGACGGCACATCGGAACGCTTCTTGGGCGTACCGCCGTCGAATCCGGCCGCGATGACGGTGACCCGCACCTCGTCGCCCAGGTTGTCGTCGATCACCGTGCCGAAGATGATGTTGGCGTCCTCGTGGGCGGCCTCCTGCACCTGGGTCGCGGCGTTGTGGATCTCGAACAGGCCGAGGTCGCTGCCGCCGGCGATCGAGATCAGCACGCCCCGGGCGCCCTCCATCGAGGCCTCCAGCAGCGGCGAGTTGATCGCGGACTCCGCGGCCTTGCGCGCACGCTCCTCACCGCGGGCCGAACCGATGCCCATCAGCGCGCTACCGGCGTCGCTCATGACGCCCTTCACATCGGCGAAGTCGACGTTGATCAGGCCGGGGGTGGTGATGAGGTCGGTGATGCCCTGCACGCCGTTGAGGAGCACCTCGTCGGCACTGCGGAACGCGTCCATCAGGCTGACCTGCGCGTCACCGAGCTGCAGCAGACGGTCGTTCGGGATGACGATGAGGGTGTCGCACGATTCGCGCAGGGCGGTGATGCCCGCCTCGGCCTGTCCGCCACGACGCTTGCCCTCGAAGGAGAACGGACGGGTGACCACGCCGACGGTCAGCGCACCGAGCTTCCGCGCGATCTGCGCGACGACCGGCGCACCGCCGGTACCGGTGCCGCCGCCCTCACCCGCGGTGACGAACACCATGTCGGCGCCCTTGAGCAGTTCTTCGATCTCGTCGCGTGCATCCTCGGCGGCGCGGCGGCCGACCTCGGGATCGGCGCCCGCGCCGAGACCGCGGGTCGAGTCGCGGCCGACGTCGAGCTTGACGTCGGCATCGCTCATCAGTAGCGCCTGCGCGTCGGTGTTGATCGCGATGAACTCGACTCCCTTGAGTCCCTGTTCGATCATCCGGTTGACGGCATTCACGCCGCCACCGCCGATGCCGACGACCTTGATGACGGCCAGGTAGTTGTGCGGTGGCGTCATGCGCTCGCCTTCCTTGTGTGGGTCGATCTCGTGGTGATTCGTCTGTGTGGACCTGCTGGTCCACGGTCCGCTCGCGACAAACCCTAAACCTGAACCATAGATTTAGAGTTATGTCAAGTAACTCGTTGTGGTCATGACGCTAGGCATCGAGGGCCCAGGTATCCAGATCCGCCCTCGGCGTGTCGGCAAGTCGCACCCGAATTCCGCCGGAAATCCCGGCTTTTCGTCGATATTCGGAAACATTCGGCTCCCGCGACGCAGCTCCGCACCGCCCACGGACGCGAACCCGGGACGACCGGGACCGCCGCGAGATCAGCGATAGGCCGGGAACTCGGGGCTCGACACGTTGTACATCGTCGCCTTGCGGGTGAGCAGATGCGTGAGAGTGCGGGCCTTCTCGGCACCGCGGTCGCTGTCCCCCCACACCACCGTCCGCTTCTCCGACAGGGTGAACTCGATGTCGACCGGTGAGGTCGCGGTGACCCGGATGACCTGCCGCGCCAACGATTCGGGCAGCCCTGCCACCGCCGCGATGGTCTCCTTGGTGGTCGGGTCCGCCGGCCCCGGATTCGGGGTGTCGAGCACCGGGAGCTTGAGGACCTCGGGCGGGACCCCCTGGGTGCGGTCGAAGTCGAGGAACGCGACCCCGGACCTGTCGAGCACGTGGACGTCGTCGCCGTTGATCACGATCACCACCGGCACCCGCTCGACGACGGTGATGGTCAGCGACGACGGATAACTCCGCTGCACCCGCGCCGATTCCACCGACGGGATCGTGGCGACGCGTTGCGCCACCGCCCGGGTGTCGACCTGCAACAGCGGGGTGCCCGACGGCACGGCCGCGACCCGCAGGATCTCGTCCGCGGGGATCGACCCGTTGTCGCGGACGTCGGTGCCGCGCACCGACATCAGCGGAGTGAGGTAGGCGATCAGGACCAGCCCGACCCCTACCGCGACGACCATGAGCGTGCCGAGGACCATGCGGGACCGGCGGCGCTCCGGCCACCGGATCACGACACCCGCCCCGTCCGGTCGTCGGACTCCCCCGGGCCGCCGACGGCAGATCCGGCCGCATCCGTCTCGGTGGCGGCGTCGGACGCCGACGCCGATTCGAGCGCGGCGAGGATCTCCGGTCCCTGCATGGTGATGTCACCCGCGCCCAGGGTCAGGACGACGTCGCCGGAGCGTGCCAGCCGGGCGACCTGCGCGGACAGACGTGACAGGTCCGGGGCGAAGATGCCCGGCACCGTCAGCTTGTCCGAGATCGTCCGCCCGCTGACCCCGGGGATCGGGGCCTCGCGGGCTCCGTAGACGTCGGCGACGACGACCGCGTCGGCGAGGTCGAGGGCCGCGGCGAACTCGTCGGCGAACTCGACGGTGCGCGAGTAGAGGTGCGGCTGGAACACGGCGATGACACGCCCGCGCGAGCCGTCCGGCCCGCCGCGCGCGGAGACCATGTCCCGCGCCGCCGACAGCACGGCGCGCACCTCGGTCGGATGATGGGCGTAGTCGTCGATGACCTCGACACCGCCGCGCTGTCCGCGGAACTCGAAACGCCGGTGGACGCCACCGAACGAGCCGATCCCGGCGAGGATGCCGTCGAACCGGCCCGGGGCACCGGACACCGCGTCGGCGGCCGGTGCGCCGACGCGAGCCGCGCCGATCACCGCGGCGATCGCGTTGAGCGCCATGTGCTCTCCGGGAAGCGGAAGGAGCAGCCGGCGGTCCTCGACATCCGGGCGGAGCGGGGAGGTGAAACGGACCGTTGCCGATCCCCCCGACCCGCGCGGTTCCCACGACAGCATGGTCGCGACGTTGGGGACGGTCGGCGCCAGCGCGGCATGCGTCCCGCGTCCGTATCCGAGGACCTCCACCCCGCGCGCGGTGAGCGACTCGGCGACGCGGCCGGCCAGGGCCGCCGACCCCGGGTCGTCGAGGCACACGATGAGCGAACCGCCTGTCGTGATCCGCGCGGCGAATCGGTCGAACACCTCGACATAGGCCTCGATCGAACCGAAGAAGTCGAGGTGGTCGGCATCGATGTTGGTGACCGCCACGACGTCGGGCGTGTACTCGAGCAGCGAGCCGTCGCTCTCGTCGGCCTCGGCGACGAAGACCGGATCACCACCGTGATGGGCGTTGGTCCCCGATTCGTTCAACTCGCCGCCGATCGCGAACGACGGGTCGGTTCCGGCGTGTTGCAGCGCGACGACGGCCATCGAGGTCGTGGACGTCTTGCCATGGGTACCCGCGATCAGCAGGCTGCGACAGCCCGCCATCAGCTGGGCCAGCACGCGCGGACGCAGGAGCACCGGGATGCCGCGCGAGCGTGCCGCGACGAGTTCGGGATTGGTCTTCGGGATCGCGGCGTGCGTGGTCACCACGACCGACGGGCCACCGGGGATCTGGTCGAGCGCCGACGGGTCGTGTCCGACCTGGACCCGGGCTCCACGGGTGCGGAGTTCGAGGATGCCGCGACTGTTCTTGGCGTCCGACCCCGAGACCTGACCACCGCGGGCCAGCAGGATGCGTGCCAGTCCCGACATCCCGGCGCCGCCGATGCCGACCATGTGCACACGTCTCAGCTGATCCGGCAGCGCCCCCGACGCCGACGCCGTCTCGTCGCTCACCGTCTCGACGCTCACTGTCTCGTCGTTCGCTGTCTCGTCGTTCGCCGTCTCGTCGTTCGCTGTCTGGTCGTCCGTCGTCTCATCGCTCACGGGACGACCTCCCGCCCCGACGGCGACCGGCACGGAAATCCCGCGCGAGTTCGATCGCGGCGGTGGCCACCGCCGACGCGGCGTCCCGGTGTCCGGTGCCCGCGGCGGCGACCGACATCTGTTGCAGCCGCGCCGAATCCTTGAGCAGCGCGGGCACTTCGCGGGAGACCCAGTCGGCATCCACCGTCGAGTCGTCGACGAGCAGTCCCCCGCCGGCCTCCACGACGGGCAGTGCGTTCAGTCGCTGTTCACCGTTCCCGTGCGGCAGCGGGACGTAGATCGCGGGCAACCCGGTCGCCGACACCTCGGCGACCGTCATCGCACCGGAGCGGCACATCACCAGATCGGCGGCGGCGTACGCGAGATCCATGCGCTTGAGATATCCGACGGCGCGGTAGGGCGGCGCGTCGTCGACGACCGCGGGGTCGATCGAGTTCTTGGGGCCATAGGCGTGCAGCACGCCGATGCCGGACCTGCCCAGCGTCTCCGCAGCACCGGACACCGCGTCGTTGAGTCGTTGCGCCCCCTGCGAGCCGCCGAAGACGAGCAGCGTCGGCGCATCGTCGTCGAGTCCGAAGTAATGGCGCGCCTTGGCGCGCAGCGCCGGCCGGTCGAGTTCGGCGAGCACGCCACGGACGGGGATCCCCACGACCGTCGCGTCGAGACCCGAACCGTCGACGGCGGCCAGGACGCGGTCGGCGAACCGGGCACCGACCTTGTTGGCGATGCCGGCCGAGGCATTGGCCTCGTGGATGACGATCGGGATCCGATTGCGCCGGCGCAGGTGCATCTGCGCCGCCAGGTATGCGGGCACGGACACGTAGCCACCGAAGCCGATGACCACGTCTGCGTTGACCTCGTCGAGCACCTTGCGGGTGGCGGCCACCGATCCGAGCAGGCGGCCGGGGGTACGGGCCAGATCGAGGCCGGGTTTGCGCGGCAACGGAACCGGCGGGATCAGCTTCAGGTCGTATCCGCGTTCCGGAACGAGATCGACTTCGAGGCCCCGACTGGTGCCCAGCGCGGTGATGCGGGCGGTCGGGTCGAGTCGGCTGACCGCGTCGGCGACGGCGAGGGCGGGTTCGATGTGACCGGCCGTGCCGCCACCGGCGACGACCACCGACAGCGGACGGCCTTTCGGCCGCCCTGTCGTATCAGCGTGTACTGCACCCGAACTCACCGGCGTCGTCACTCCATTCAGCCTTTGATCACATCTGCGCGGGACCCGCGTCCGGCGGGTCTCCGGCGGCAGTCGCATGTTCGCGCCGCCCTGTCACCAGCGACCCGCGCCTCGTCCGCTCGCGCCGCGGTAGTCACTCCGCCTCGCTCCACTCCCGGCGCGGTACTCACTCCGCCCGCTCCCGGCGCGGTACTCACTCCGCCCGCTCGCTCCGCTCCCGGCGCGGGCGCTCCCCCGATACCCGACACCGTAGTCCACGCCGCCCCGCGGAGACGGCCCAGGTCGGGCACGTCCCGCACCACCGCCGCGGCCGGTGGCCGTCGATCGGGCGCCCCCGGTGTTGCCGCCGCCTGCGCGCGGGAACGACCGGCCGTGGCGGCGATCGCCGGGCGGGGACTGCGTCGTCTTCGCAGCCCGTTTCCAGGGCAGCGGGAAACGTCGTCGGCCGCGACCGGCGTCCGCCGATGGTGCCCGTCCGCTCGGTGGCCGGCGACGCGTCACCGGTCCTCGAGCACTGTGACCGGCGCCCGCGGTCGCACGCGGGCCTCCGGTGCGTCGCTGGTCCAGCCGGTCGCGCAGCGACTCCGCGCGCGTCTGCCGGTAGGCAACGGGTGTCGGCAGACGCAGCCATCGTGCGACGCGGCTCGGCGATCCGCCGGTGAGGGTCGCCACCGCCTCGGGTTCGTGTCTGGCCGCGTTGGCGAGCAGCCCGAGCATCGCGAGGACCGTCAGCGTCGACGTGCCGCCCGCCGAGACCAGCGGTAGCTGGATTCCGGTCACCGGAAGCAATCCGATGACGTACCCGATGTTGATGAAGGCCTGCGCGATGATGAGCACCGTGATGGTCGCCGACATCAGGCGCAGGAACGGATCGGTCGAGCGGTGCGCGATCCGGAAGCCGATGTAGGCGAGGACGACGAAGAGGAACACCACCATGAGGCCGCCGAGCAGCCCGAGTTCCTCGCCGATGATCGCGAAGATGAAGTCGTTGTGCGCGTTCGGCAGATAATTCCACTTGGCACTCGACTGGCCGAGTCCCACGCCGAAGACCCCGCCGTTCGCCAGCGCGTAGGTCGCCTGGCGCGCCTGATAACCCGCGCCCTGCGGGTCGTCGACGTTGCCGAGGAAGCTCATCACGCGCTGGGACCGGTAGCCCTCGGCGAGGGCGAGGATCACGGCCAGCACGATGCCGGACACCGCGAACGACGCGAACACCTTGATCGGCAGACCCGCGAACCACAGCAGCGCGCCGACGATGATCGCGATGGTGATCGTCGTCGACAGGTTCGGTTCGAGGATGATGAGCAGGCACACGAGCATGGCCACCGGAACGAGCGGGACCAGCAGCTCACGCAGCGAGGCGTTGTCCCGCCGCCGGGAGGCCAGCAGGTGGGCACCCCAGATACACAGCGCGACCTTGACCAGCTCGGACGGCTGCACCGACAGCCCGTAGATGACGAACCAGCGCCGCGCGCCCTGACTGAGCGTGCCGACGCCGGGGATGAGGACCAGGGCCAGCAACACCACCGCGACGAACATGGCGGGGGCGGCGAACCGCCGGAGGAGCCGCACCGGGACGCGCAGCATCAGATAGAACACCACGAGTCCGAGCAACGCGAAGATGACCTGGGTGGCGAACAGACCGTACGCCGATCCCTCTTTGGAGTAGCCCTCGACCGACGACGCCGAGAGCACCATCACCAGACCGAATGTGGTGAGCAGGAACGACATCGTGAGGATGAGCTGATAGGACGCGAGCGGTCGGGCCAACAGATTGCGGATCGCCTCTGCGACGATCGCCGGGACCGACGCGGCACCCGCCGATCGGCCCGCGGCGTCACCGGTCGCCGACGCGGTGCCGGCCGCGCGCTTGGTTCCCCGCCGTTCGGCCTTCGTGCCGGTGTCGGTGTCGGTGCCGGCCTCGGTGTCCTCGACGCCGGTGACGCCGTCGGCATCGTCGGGGTCGTTGTCCGCGGCCGGGGTCCGGCTGCTCATCCGACTCACCGTCCGGCGGTGGAAGAGCCGGCGATCCGGCACGCGGCGGCGGCGAAGGCGTCGCCGCGCGCACCGTAACCGGCGAACATGTCCAGCGAGGCCGCCGCGGGGGCGAGCAGCACGGCGTCGGGGGCGGGTGAGCTCGCGACGGCGAGCGCCCAGGCCTCCTCGACGGCCCGGTCCATGACCGCCGCCGATGCCGAGGAGCCCGTACCCGGGAGATCAACCGCTGAGGTGTGGGGACCGGCCTGTCCCGGACGATGCACGTTCACCGTGCCATCGTCTCCTGTGAATACTGTGACTGTTGGGACTTCTGGGGCGTGTCGCGCGATCGCCTCGATCACAAGGTCGCGGTCGCGCCCGATGGCGACCACGCCGACCAGCCGAGCACCCACCGCCGAGAGCATCTCGTCCATCGACGCACCCTTCAGCAGGCCGCCCGCGATCAGGACGACCCGGTCGAAGGCGGCCACGGCGGCCTGTGCGGCGTGCGGATTGGTGGCCTTCGAGTCGTCGACGAAGGCGATACCGTCCCGGGACGCGACGACCTCACCGCGGTGACCGGCCGGCCGGAAGGCCATCAGGCCGGCCCGCACCGCATCGGGTCCGATGCCGACCGCGAGCGCCAGCGCCGACGCGGCCAGCGCGTCGGCGACACCCGACGGGCCGGCCGGCCGCACCGCATCGGCGTCGAACAGGTGGCCGGCGTCGAAGGCGCGGTCGGTCAGCTGCCCGTCCACGACGCCGAGCTGGCCGGGCCGAGGCTCGCCGAGCGTGAAACCGATGCGTCGACCCGCGGCGGGCAGCCCGGACGCGACCGGGTCGTCGAGGCCGACGACACTCACCGCGCCGCGCAGCGCACCCGCCTTGGCGAGCGCATACGCCTCGAACGTGCCGTGCCAGTCGAGGTGGTCCTCGGCGACGTTGAGCACGACCCCGGCATGCGGACGGATCGACGGCGCCCAGTGCAGCTGGAACGAGGACAACTCGGCACACAGCACGTCCACCCGCGGCTCGGCCTGCATCGCGTCGAGAACCGGGAGACCGATGTTGCCGCAGGCAGCGCCCGCACGACCGGAGGCCTCGACGATCCCGGCGAGCATCGAGGTTGTCGTCGTCTTGCCATTGGTCCCGGTCACCACGAGCCAGGTGCGTGGTTCGCCCAGCAGACCCGCCGCGTCGACGCGCCAGGCCAGTTCGACCTCGCCCCAGACCGGGACGCCGCCGTCGGCCGCCGCCCGGACCAGATGGTGGGTCGGCGCGAAGCCGGGCGACACGATGACCACCGCGGCCCCCGCGAGCCGTGCGGGATCGGCGAGCAGATCCGACACGGCGATCGCCTCGACGCCGCGCGACACCAGTTCCGCCACCCCGGCGACCGCGGCCGTCGCCGCCTCCCGATCGGCCGGGGACGCATCGCGGGCGGCGAACCGGTCGTCGGCGAGCAGCACATCGGCGCCGAGCGTCACCAGGAACCGGGTGGCCGACAGGCCGGCGGTCCCGGCACCGCCGACCACGACGGTCCGGCCGGCCAGGTCGCGTGCGTCGGGTCCGGGCGGGTTCGGATCCGGCACCGGGCGATCAGGCATTGGTGGTCAGGAACTCGCCGTAGAACAGGGACAGCCCGAGGGCACAGGCGATGGCAGTGAGCAACCAGAATCTGATGATCACCGTGGTCTCGGCCCAGCCACCGAGTTCGAAGTGGTGGTGGAAGGGCGCCATCCGGAACACGCGTCGCCCGGTGGTCCGGAAGAAGGCGATCTGGATCACCACCGACATGATCTCGGCGACGAACAGCGCGCCGATGACGACCGCGAGCAGCTCGGTGCGCGTGGTGATCGACAGGCCCGCGAGCATCCCGCCGAGGGCGAGCGAGCCGGTGTCACCCATGAAGATCTTGGCGGGTGCGGCGTTCCACCAGAGGAAGCCGAGGCACGCCCCGCCGCCGGCCACCGCGATCAGCGCGAGGTCGAGCGGGTCGCGCACCTGATAGCAGCCGGTGGTGATCTCGCTGGGCGGCTTGGCGCCACCCGCGCAGGCGTTGACGAACTGAAAGAAGGTGACCAGGACATAGGAGCCCAGGACCATCGCCATCGACCCGGCGGCCAGGCCGTCGAGTCCGTCGGTGAAGTTCACCGCATTCGACCACGCCGCCACCACGAGCCAGCAGAACACCACGAAGACCACCGAGCCGAGCGTGATCGCGTCGATGTCGCGGACGTAGGACAGGTTGGTGCTCGCCGGGGTGTAGCCGTAGTCGTTGCGGAACTGCAGCACCAGGATGCCGAAGAGGATGGCGGCGACGAACTGACCGATCGACTTCGCGGTCTTGTTCAGACCCAGGTTGCGGTGCTTGCGGATCTTGATGATGTCGTCGAGGAAGCCGACGACGCCCAACGCGGTCGCCAGTCCGAGGACGAGCAGGCCGGAGGCGGTCGGCCCGTTCCCGGCGTCGGTGAAGACCCCGACGAGATGGGCACCGAAGTAGCCCGCCCACAGCGCGGCGAGGATCGCGACACCGCCCATCGACGGGGTTCCGCGCTTGGTCTGGTGACTCTTCGGACCCTCGACCCGGATCTCCTGCCCGAATCCCTGCCGGGAGAACACCTTGATGAGGACCGGCGTCAGCAGGATCGACACCGCGATCGCGATCGCGCCCGCGAGGAGTATCTGTGTCACCGCGTTGCCCCCGCATCCTCTCCGTACCCGACCGGAATTCTGTCCTCGACCACGATCGTCTCCCCGAACCTGTCCTGTGCCCCGAGCCGGTGTGGTGTCGCCGACCTGCTCGTCCCCGCCCCGCGGGTCACGGTGCCGCCTCCTCGCCGGTCGTCGCGTCGACGACCCGCCATCCCGCGCTCTCCGACCACGCGGCGATGACCGCATCGAGGTCGGCGGTCGCCGTCGCCAGCAGGATCACGTCACCGGCGGCGGGACGCCAGTCCTGGTCGATGTCGGCGAGACCTGCGGCCTCGTCGGCGGTCGCGACGATGCGCGCCTCGTCACCCCAGGAACCCTCCATGACCGCGCCCTGATGGAGGGCGTGAACCGAACGTGAGTCGCCCACGCAGAGAGTCTTGTCGACGGCCAGCCGGACCGCCAGGCGACCCAGCAGATCGTGTTCGACGACCCGCTGGTTCTCGGTGAGGCCCGCCGGTGAGGCGAGTTCGGCGATGACCGCCCAGGTACGACCCGCGCCGGCGGACTCGGCGAGGCGCCGGAGCAGCAGGCGGGCGTCGTCGACCGAGACCGGCGGGTTCCCACGGATGACCGTGACCGATGGCGTCGTCATCACCGCTCCTCGGACGCCGCGTCGGGGCCCCCGGGGGCGCGGGTGGTCCCCGTCGCCCACGATGTCGCCGCGCGGGACTCCAGCGCACGGGCGACGACCTCGCGGTCGTCGAACGGATGCTTCACGCCGTTGATCTCCTGACCTGCTTCGTGTCCCTTGCCGGCGACCAGCACGATGTCACCGGGCTGCGCCCACGCGATCGCCGCCTCGACGGCCGCGGCGCGATCGCCGATCTCGCGGACGGGTTCGGCGTCACGGGGTCGCTCGGTCACCGGCACGGCGTGCGCCCCGGCGAGCACCTCGGCGCGGATCGCGCCCGGATCTTCGGTGCGGGGGTTGTCGTCGGTGACGACGACGAGTTCGGCGCCGCGCGCGGCGGCCTCCCCCATCAGCGGACGTTTCCCGGTGTCCCGGTCGCCGCCGGCACCGATGACGATGGCGACCCGTCCGGTCGACTGCCCGCGCAGGGTCGTCAGCACCGCGTCGACCGCTCCCGGTTTGTGCGCGTAGTCGACCAGGGCCAGGAAGGGCTGTCCGCGGTCGATGCGCTGCAACCGTCCCGGCACGCTCACCGACGCCACCGCCTCGAGCGCGGTCGGCACCGACACCCCCGCGGCGTGCGCGACGGCGACGGCGAGCAGACCGTTGGCCACGTTGTACCGGCCGGGCAGCGGGATGCGGAGCTCGTGGGTGCCGTCCGGCTCGGAGAACGGTGTGCGCGACGAACCGTCGGGATCGAGCGACGACTCACCCGCGTGCCAGTGGGCCGGCGTCGGCCCGGTGGACACCGTGACCGGCTGCAGATGGGCGGACTCTCCCGGCCGCCGGGCGAGCTCGGCCATCCGTCGACCCCACTCGTCGTCGACGCAGACGACCGCCCGGACGGCATGGGTGGGGGCGGACGGGACGAACAGCTGCGCCTTGGCGTCGAAGTAGGCGCGCATCGTCTGGTGGAAGTCGAGATGATCCTGCGAGAGGTTGGTGAACGCGCCGATCGCGAAATGCGCACCGTCGACGCGGCCGAGCGCCAGCGCGTGACTCGACACCTCCATGACCACGATGTCGACGCCGTCCTCGAGCATCGCCGCGAGCAGGGCCTGCAGGGTCGGCGCCTCCGGGGTGGTCAGCGAACTCGGCTGGGCGACGCCGTTCACGCGCGTCTCGACGGTGCCGATCAGTCCGACGGAGTGGCCGGCGGCCAGCAGGGCGGCCTCGACGAGGTAGGACGTGGTGGTCTTACCCGACGTGCCGGTGACACCGATCAGCTTGAGCCGCTGCGACGGGTTGCCGTAGACGCGCGCACTGACGTTGCCGAGGACCGTGCGCGGCGCCGGATGGATGAGGACCGCGACGGCGGTCTCCGGCGGCAGCACGCGGGCCAGCTCGGCCCGGCCGGCCGGATCGGTGAGGATGGCCGACGCACCGGCCGCCACGGCCTGGTCGGCGAATCGCGCGCCATGCGTGCTCGACCCGGGCAGTGCGGCGAACAGATCACCGGGCCGGACCTCCTGGGCACGCAGCGTCACCCCGGTCACGGTCGACTCGGCGTCGGCGCCGCCGACGAGGTCGAGCCTGGCCCCGGTGGCGGTGGACAGCACGGACACAAGTGTCGGCGTGACGTCGCTGGGACGGATGGGTCCACCACGCGGGTCTTGTGATCGTCGACGAGACGCCATCGGTGCTCCTCGCCTCCTCGGTTCTTCTCTCGCGGTTCTGCGCTGCGCGAGCGGGGTGTGCTCGCTGGTGCCGGCCGGTGCTGGTCGGGCGTGACGGATCGGTGCCGGGGTCGGTGGCGCGACATCGGATGGGGCGGGCCGCACGATGCGTCGGCCCTCTCCGGGGGCACGGAATCGCACTCACGATACCGACCCGCCCGGACGGTCCCGGCACACGGTGCGCCCGGGGCCACACGTGTCCGGATCGCCCGACCGGTCGGCGGCGGCCGCCGCCGGACTACCGCGCGGTCAGGGTCAGTCGCGGTGTCGGCGTCGACAGCGGCACCTGGGCGCGCTGGAGCATCCACGAGGTGATGGTCGAGAACAGCGGAGCGGCCGACTGACCGCCCGACCCGTCGGAACTGCGCCGGGGGTTGTCGAGCATGATGCCGACGACGTAGCGCGGGTTGTCGGCCGGGGCGATGCCCGCGAACGTGATGTTGTAGCGCGAGTTCGAGTAGCAGCCGCACGCCGGATCGACCTGCTGCGCGGTGCCGGTCTTGCCGCTCACCTGATAGCCGTCGACGGCCGCCTTGGTGCCGGTGCCCTGCTGTTCACCCGTCGGATCGTCCTGCACCACCGACCGGAACATGTCCCGCACGGTGCGCGCGGTGGACTCGCTCACGACCCGGACCGGCTGGGGCCGCGCCCGCTGGTCGGGTGTCGACCCGTCGCGCTGTTCGGAGGACAGAATCCGCGGCGGGATACGCAGCCCGTCGTTGGCGATCGCCTGGTACATGGCGGTCATCTGCAACAGCGACATCGAAAGCCCTTGCCCGATGGGCAGGTTGGCGAACGAACCGCCCGACCACTGACTCAGTGCGGGCACCTCCCCCGCGCTCTCCGCCGGCAGTCCCACCCCGGTCCGCTGTCCGAGACCGAACCTCTTGACCATGTCGGCGAAGCGCTCCTCACCGATCCGCTGCGCGAGCATCAGGGTGCCGACGTTCGACGACTTACCGAAGATCCCGGTGGTGGTGTACGGCTCGACCCCGTGCGGCCACGCATCGCGCACGGTCACACCGGCCATCTGGATGCTCCCGGGTACCCGATGAACCGTCTCCGGCCGGGTGATCCCGTATTCGACGGCCGCCGCGGCAGCGATCAGCTTGTTGACCGAGCCCGGTTCGAACGGGGACGTGACGGCGGGGTTGCCCAACTCGGCATCGGGCTGCTCGGACAGCGGGATCGACGCGTTGAAGGTCCCGTCGTTCGCCATCGCCAGCACCTCGCCGGTCCTCGCGTCCAACACGACCGCCGACGCCCCCTGCGCACCAGATGCCTGCTTGGCCTTCATGATCTGACTCTGGACGAACCACTGGATGTCGGAGTCGAGGGTGAGCCGCACCGTCGCACCGTTGAGCGCCGGATGCACGTTGCGCATGCTGCCGGGGATGATCGCGCCGTCCGATCCGCGGTCGTAGGTCCGCGAACCGTCGGTTCCGGACAGGATGGAGTCAAGCGACGCCTCGAGTCCGATGAGGCCGTTGCCGTCGTAGTTCACGTCACCGACCACGTTCGCGGCCAGCGATCCCCCGGGGTAGAGACGGATGCTCTGCGGGTCCGCGCCGACCTCGGGGAACTCCTCGGTGATCCGTGACGCGACATCGGGGCTCACCGAGCGGGCCAGGTACACGAAAGTGTCCTCGCCGGTGACCTTCTCGAGCAGATCCGCTTCGCTGATCGACCCGCCCAGGGCCACCGACACCCCCTTCGCGATCTCCTTGAGCCTGGTGTCGACGTCCGGCAGAGCCGGATTCTTGCGATGCTCTTCCTCGATCGTCTTGCGAACGGCCTTGGGCAGGAACGTCAACGATCTGGCTTCGTCGGTGTAGGCGAGCGGCCGCCCGTTGCGGTCGAGGATCGCTCCGCGTTTGGCGGTGAGCACCTGGGTGTACTCGCGCTGCTGCGCCGCTTCGGCGGAGATCGCCCCGGCCTGCACGGTGTGCACGACGATCATCTTGACCGCGACCGCGAGAACCACGAGCAGTACCAGTACTCCCGCCGCGCGCGCACGGAACACGAAGGTCTGCGGTCCCCGGCCGTTCCGTCCGCCGGTCCCCGGACGCTTCGGTCCCCCCGACCCCGCGGCGGGCCGCCGCCCGGGGCGGCGTCCCGGTCGTGCCGGCCCCGCGCCGAGCCGCTCGAAGGTCGCACGTGTCATGGTCGTCAATTGTTCACCGCTTCAACGTGGTTACACCGGATTTGACCCCGGCGGGTTGGAGATGACGCCGGAGACCCGGCGCACGTTGCGTGCCGGGCCGCCGATGAACTCACGGGGCGGGCACCACATTCGGCGCGGGAGTCGGCGTCGACGACGCGGCCGGCGGAACCACGCTCGTTCCGGACGGCACCGAATCGGTCCCGGACGGCAGCGGATTCGCGCCGGGCGGGGCGGTTTGCGACGGTGCGGGTTGCGACGGCGCCGGTTGTCCGCCGGTCGGTTGCGATGGTGTGGGCTGCGGGGTGGTCGTCGGAACCGCGTCGGGCCCGTCAGAACCCGACCGTCCACCCAGACCGATCGAGTCATCGACCCGGCTCGGGTCGACCTGGTCCGCGGGATCCGGTGCGGTGTCGGGGTTCAGACTCCCCATCGGTCGGCCGGAGGCCGGTACCGGCTTGCCCACCACTCGCGGCCGCCGAGGGTCGTCGACGATCATGCGGGCGGGGTTGTCGGCCGGGATCATGCCGAGACGCGCTGCCTTGTCGGACAATTCGGGTGCCGAATTGCCGGATTCATAGGTGCGCTTGAGGGCGTCGCGTTGATCGATGAGGGACTGATTCTGTGTGCGCTCGATTCCCAGCTTGTAGGAGTCCTGCGCCGCCTTGGTCGACAGCCACAGGCTGAGGCCGAGCCCGAGCACCAGCAGTGCGATGACCGGTACGACGAAGGGGGTGTGCTGCAATCGCTCTCGCAGGGACACCCCGGTCATCGACAGTCCACCGCCGGTACGACGCGACGGTGCGGCACGACCTGCCGCGGTGCGCCGGTGGCGCCGGTCGAGTGCGCGTTGGGCGGCGCGCGATCGGGTCGCCCGCTCGGACTCGATGCGGGTCCGGCGTGACCGTCGGGAGTCGCGGTCGTCGTCGGCACGCGACGGGGCCTCGTGCAGGATGGTCATGCTCAGCCCTTCTTCTCGACTCGTTCGATCGCGCGGACACGAACCGGCGCCGAGCGCGGGTTGGTGGCCAGTTCGTTCTCGTCCGGCCGTTCGGCGCCGCGCGTGACGAGACGGAATTCTGGTGCGGTACCGGGCAATTCGACCGGCAGCCCGGGAGGCGACGTCGACGACGTGCGCGTGGCGAACTCGCGCTTGACGATCCGGTCCTCCAGCGACTGATAACTCATCACGGTGACCCGACCGCCGACCACGAGCGAGTCCAGGGCCGCGGGCAATGCCTCACGCAGGACGTCCAATTCGTGGTTGACCTCGATGCGCAGCGCCTGGAAGGTCCGCTTCGCCGGATGTCCACCGGTCCGTCTGGTGGCGGCTGGTATCGCGTCGTAGAGCAATTCGACGAGACGCGCACTTGTCGTGAACGGCTCCTTGTCACGCTCCCGCAGCACCGCCGATGCGATCCGGCCGGCGAAGCGCTCCTCCCCGTAATCGGAGAGGACACGGGCCAATTCGCCGTGCGAGTACGTGTTGAGCACGTCGGCGGCGGTGAGCGGATCGTCGGCGTTCATCCGCATGTCCAGCGGCGCGTCCACCGCGTAGGCGAATCCGCGCCCGGCCTGGTCCAGCTGCATCGAGGACACGCCGAGATCGAACAGCGCGGCGTCGAGAGCCGATTCTCCCGCCGCGTCCATCACTTCGCCGATCTCGTGAAACGTCGCCTGGTGCAGCGAGATCCGGTCGGCGTAGGGGCTCAGTCGCTCACGAGCGATCTCGAGCGCCGAGGCATCTCGGTCGATGCCGACCACCCGGGCGTTCGGAAACGACTCGAGAACGAGCTGACTGTGTCCGCCGGCGCCGAGGGTGGCGTCGAGGAAGATCCGCGGATCGTCGGAATCCAGGGCCGGGGCAAGCAGTTCGACGATGCGAGCGCCCATCACCGGTACGTGCCCGAACTCGCCGGACCGGCGCGGTTCGTCACCTGCATCGACCATGATGAAGACCCCCCATCGGCATGTGTGCGGTATCGGCGGTGGGCGGTTGCTTCGGGTCGGCGAGAGCAGGCGGTCGGATGGAGCGGGGTCCCGACCCGATCGCGCACCTGGCGTTGGGGAAGTACGCCAGGGTCGCCACCGGGCCGGGGCCTCGTGCCACCCGAAGCCTCTGGGCACCGAACTCGCCCATCGGTTGCTGTCTCTTCGGTCTGTGTCTTGTCGGCAACCGGCGCAGGTGTCCGGCTACAGCACCGCGTTCAGTGCCGCGGAGTTGGCGGCCGAGAAGTTCTCCTCGTGCCGGGTCTGGTATTCGTTCCACGCGGCCGAATCCCAGATCTCGAGGTGATCGAGGCTGCCGAACACCACGCACTCCTTCGACAGTCCCGCGTACACGCGATGGTCGGCGGACAGGCTGATCCTGCCCTGACCGTCCGGTCGCTGCTCTTCCGAACCGGCGAAGAACGTTCGCTGAAACGCACGCAGATCGGGGTCGTTTCGGGACGCCTCGACGATCCGTGCCGCTATCGCATCGAACTCCTCGGTCCGGTACACCGACAAGCTGTGATCTTGGCCTTTGGTGACCACTACCCCTCCTGCCAGTGCATCGCGAAACTTGGCGGGCAACGTGAGCCGCCCTTTGTCATCCAACTTGGGCGTGTAGGTACCGACGAATCGCACGGACACGTCGACACCTCCTGCCCACCGGGATCTGCGCTTCCTGCGCTGTGGTGGACCGCTTCACCCAGTGATGCCACAGTACCCCACTTTCCACCACTTTCCACCCCCACCACCCCCCGATTCCCCCACGCTCAACAAATTCGCAGTTCAGAGCAGTGAAACGCGGCAAGTGAAGCACGTGTCGCGGCGCGTCGCCGACGGAATTCTGCGCTCGTACCCGTGGCAAGGGGCGTCTGGCGTTACCAGAGGGGCTGGAATGACCGGGACAAATGCGAAGGTGGGGCATAGTGGGGCGCCCGTGTGGGGAGAAGCGGGGAACGCCGGTGGGGCGTCGTGGGGACCGCCGACCGTGCGTCCAGATCCGTCGACTGTGCGTCCAGATCCATCGGCTGTGCGTCCGATCCCGTCGACTGTGCGTCCAGATCCGTCGACTGGGCGTCCAATCCCGTCGATCGTGCGCCGCATGGTCCGTCCCGTGCACAGGCGGCGAACGGCAGCATGAAAGAGCCGCGTACCCGTGGGGTACGCGGCTCTTGTCGTATGCGGTTGTCGCGGTGGCGACGCGGTTGTCGCCGGGGTCGGTCAGCCGATCGACGAACGCGGAGTCGAGATCAGCGGATCACTCCTGCTCGAACCTGCGATTGAATCGCTCTTCCATGCGTTCCGACAGCTTGCGCTTGCCGCCGCCGGACGGCCCGGATTGCTTCTTCCCGGCCCTGGGCGCCGACGAACCGGAGTCTGCGGTGCCGCTGTCCCCCCAGAGAGCGAAGAGGCCGGCCCCGAACATCACCAGGAAGCCCAGCAGGCTCACTATCGGGAACCCGCCGATGGTGATGTCGACGATGAGTCCGCCGACCAGCATCACCAGGCCGACGACGAAGACCGCTGCCGCCTGCAGGCGACGACGACCGCTCGACCTCCCAAGACGTCGACGCTTGACACTGGACGCAAACTTGGGGTCTTCCGCGTACAGCGCGCTCTCGATTTGTTCGAGCATGCGTTGCTCGTGCTCCGAAAGTGGCACCGACCCTCCTTCTACTGATCCGTGACGCCGACGAAGGTCACCCGCGACCGGAAAGGCGTCTGCGCCTATATCGTCCCATGATACGAGGTGAAATCGACCGCGACCACCATTACTCGCCGTTGCGGATGACAGGCCGGTGCGATAACCGACCAAGTGTGGCCGGATTCACGCCGTAGCCCCGATCTGAGGGGCGTCGGAACCGAGTTTTCCTTGCTCATAGGCGATGACCATCGTCTCGACCTGTCGGGAGAAATCGAGTACGAGCAGTCGCATCCCCGCCACACTGTCGGGATCGACCGTACGGATGATGCCGGACTCGATCTTCATCCGAACCGGCGAGAGGGAGGCGAACCGGGCGGCGATCGGCGCCAGCTCTGGTGCGACCACGCCGATGCGGGTCCAGGCGTTCGACGTCTTGCGCCGGATGGTCCCCACCGGCTCGTGGACGGCAAGGGCCGCACCCGACGCGCGAAGGGCCACCAGATAGAGCTGACGGAAACGTTCGGCGCCGTCCTCGACGCCGTCCGCGTTGTCGAGGAGCAGGTGCGCACGCTCGAGGAGGTCGCGGGCGCGGCCGACCATCACCGGATCGACGGGTACCGCGTGGGTGAGAGCTGTGGCGCTGCGATGCCTGGCCATGGCGTTCTCCTCCTCGTGCGTGAAGTTTGTCGTCCGGCGGCAGACGCTTCCCTCGTCCACCGCCGGACCGTGTCGTGGATGTGCGCGAACAGCTTGCGGAGGCACATTCATCGAACATCCGTTCGACAAGTTCAATATAGCTAGCCCGGCGTCGGGGTTCAAGACATCTGTGACCCGAAACCACCGCCGCGAAGTACAACGCCACCACCTGCGACCCGATTCCTGCCGAGTGTGCATCATCGAGAGGACAATTCCCGGAAGTGGCCCGCCATGCGATGCCCGGGAGAGGACGGCTCCGCCGCCCCCGCGCCGGCGACCGGAATACGCGGGCCGACGACGCCCCACAGGATGACGACGCAGAGAACGGGAGTCCGTTGACGATCCGTCTGGTGAGCCTGACCGGCCAGGACGCCCGGGCCTGGCTCGAGCCCGCACTGGAGATCTACGTGACCGCGATGAACTATCCGCGCGGTACCGAGATCCACCGCGCCGGGCTCTGGCGCGAGCACATGGCCCGGCCCGGATGGCGTGCGGTGGGCGCGGTCGAGACCGTGAGCCCGTACGAGGCGCGAACCATGCCGGCCGCGCGACGTCGGGTCGGTCCGCCGGTCGGCATCGGACCCGACGACCTGCTCGTCGGCATCGCCTACGGCTACACCGGCGCGACGGGCCAGTGGTGGAATCAGCAGCTGCGGCTCGGCCTCCGCCAGACGGGCCGGCCGCCCGAGATGGTCGAAGCGATCGCCCGCGACTACTTCGAACTCACCGAGCTACACGTGCATCCGACCGCCCAGGGACGAGGGATCGGACAGGGGCTGCTCGCCCGGCTCCTCGCCGACCGCCCCGAGCGCCACGTCCTGCTCTCGACACCGGAGATCCCCGCCGAGGACAACCGCGCATGGTCGCTGTACCGGCGGATGGGATTCACCGACGTCCTGCGTCACTTCACCTTCACCGGTGACCCACGTCCGTTCGCCTTCCTCGGACGCCCGCTCCCGCTGGAGCTGCAACCGCCGGCCGCGGCCCGACGCACCGGAACCGGGAGCTAGCGATGCACGGCACGCGGCGCGACGCCGTCGTCATCGGCGGGGGCCACAACGGCCTGATCGCCGCGGCCTATCTGGCGCAGGCCGGGCGGGAGGTGGAGGTCCTCGAGCGGGACGAGATCCCCGGCGGCGCCGTCTCGACCGTCGAACGGTTCCCCGGACACCGGGTCGACCGCGGGTCGTCGTCGCACCTGATGATCCGGCACTCCCCCGTCCTCGACGACCTCGACCTGGCCGCGCACGGCCTGCGATACGTCGACTGCGACCCGTGGGCATTCGTCCCGGCGACCGAGACGGCCCCGCCGATCATCTTCCGGAGTGACCTCGACGCCACCTGCGCGTCGATCGAGAATGCCTGTGGCGCAGCCGATGCCGCCGCCTACCGGAGATTCGTCGCGACGTGGACGCCGCGTGCGCGGGCGGTCATGGACGCGTTCTACCAACCCGCGACGCTGGGCAGATTCGGCCGTGCCTTCGGCGGCCTCGGCGGCACCGCGACCACGGCGCGCACCGGGGTCTTCGGTCGGCGGGGCGGCCGGGTGCTCAACCTCACCGCCGAACTGATGGCCTCGGGCGATTCCCTGCTCGACGAGTACTTCGACTCCGAGCAGCTCAAGGCCGGACTCGCGTGGTTCGGCGCCCAGTCGGGTCCGCCCATGAGCGCGCCGGGCACCGCACCGATGATCGGCTTCGCCGCACTCATGCACCGGATTCCGCCCGGTCGCGCGATCGGGGGCAGCGGTGCCCTCACCGATGCGCTCGTCCATCGGATCGGCGCGGACGGCGGCGTGGTCTCGTGCGGCGACCCCGCGGTCTCCGTCGCCCGTTGCGGTGACCACTGGCGAGTGGTCACCCGCAGCGGCGAATCCCGCTGCACCGGGACCGTCATCAGCGCCTGCCACGTGCTGACCACGCTGGATCTGCTCGCCGCCGGCGGTTACGACGCCGGCATCATCGACCGGTGGCGACGCTCCATCGTCGTGGGCAACGGGATCGGGATGGCCGTGCGGCTCGGGACGACGAGCCTGCCCGACTACCGGGATCTGCCCGGCGACCTGCCCGAGCACGGCGTCCATTCCGCTCTCGGACTGCTGGTCACCGACCGCGCCCACCTCACCAGGGCCCACGCCGCGGCGTCGGTGGGCGAGCTCCCGCCGCGTCCGGCCGTGGTCGCGATGAGCTATTCGGCGATCGACCCGACGCTCGCACCGCCGGGCCGCTCCGTCATCAATCTCTGGGCACAGTGGCATCCGTACCGGCTGGCCGAGGGCGACTGGCCCGCCGCGGCCGACCGCGCCGCGAAGGCGGTCTGCGACGAGGTCGACCGCCACGCACCCGGTTTCGCCGACTCGATCGCGCACCGGTACATCCAGACGCCGAGAGACCTCGCCGACGAACTGGGTCTGATCGGCGGCAACATCATGCACGTCGAGATGTCCATCGACCAGATGTTCATGTGGCGCCCGACCCCCGACCTCTCGGGCCACCGCGTCCCCGGTGCCGACGGCCTGTTCCTCGCCGGCGCGTCGACTCACCCCGGCGGAGGTGTCACCGGCGCCAGCGGGTACATCGCCGCCCACGCGGTCCTGCGACGCGGGCGACGGGGGTTCGGCCGTCGGTCCTAAAGTCTCCGACCATCCGATCCGCGAGCGCCCCGGGTAAGTGCCCTACGCGAGACCGCCGACAGCGATATGACACCGCTGCGCTTGTGCGGGGCGTATCGCCGGGGTGGTTTTCAGGCCGGAGGCCCGACGCGGCGCGGCGCGATCGGTGACCCGCGCTCCGGCCGGGGTCTGGCACGATGAGCACCGTGCGTTCGTCGAATCCCGTACCGGGTGCGCCCGGGTCCCGCCGTGCCCGGCGACTGCTGCCGTCCGCGGTGGCCGTCGCCCTCGTCGCCCTGTCCCCCCTGATGGCCGGTTGTCTCGAGCGGTCGACGACGGTCGGCGACCGCTACTCGGGGAGCGTGGTCGTGGCGACCACCCCGGACAATCCACGCGGCACACCGCAGTTCGATCTGCCCGAGTCGATGGCCGGACAGGTCTCGGTGACCGACTACCGGCAGGCGCCCGACCGACCCGACGACCCGTCGTCGACCCCCGGCGCCGGACCCGAGGACACGACCGAACCGGAATCCCCCTCCCCCTCCGAGACCGCCGGGAACGACGACGCCGGCGCGGAGGGGAACCCCGACGAGGACGATCCCGCCACCCGAGTGGGCGCGCGGGCAACGTTCAGCGATCTCACCGCGGGACAGTTCGCCCAGCTCGGCGACATCGTGGCCGATGCCTACGGCGACACCTCGCTGACGATGGACCTCACCGCCAAACGCAGCGGTGAGGTGGTGCGTTTCCGCGGTGACACCGACCTGACCGAGCTCGTGCCGAACCGCGACTATGTTCAGCTGACCGTCACCTTCGGCGGGCCGGTGACCGCGACGAACGGCGAGCAGGTCGGCGAATCGACCGTGACCTGGACACCCGCACCGGGCGAACCGTCGGACTTCAGCGCCGACGCCACCTATCCGGATCCGGCGACCGCCGCGGTCAGCAGCTGGTCGTGGTTCGTCGCGCTGTTGTGCGTAGCGGTCGTCCTGGTGATCGTCCGGATCGCCTACACCAAGCGCTACCGCGGACCACGCCCCGGACGTCCGGTCCCGACGACGACAGCTCCGTCGACGATCTCGGGCGAAGGACTCGCCGCTGCCGCCGATCCCGCGTCGGGTCCGGCCTCGGGAACGCCGGCACCGGACCGGACGGCACCGCCCGCCGACAAGTGATCCCGGCCGGCCGCGTCGAAGCCGGCGCGGCGGGACGGGTCCTCCCGATCAGGCCGAAACGTGCAACGCGGCGTCGACGTCCACGCCGAGGCGGCCCAGTACCTCTGTCGTGGCCTTGGCGAAGTTGAGGCTGCAGAAATGCAGGCAGGGCGCACCTTCGGCGATGAGGCGCTGCGCCATCTCGGTGGCGAAGTCGATGCCGACGGCGCGGACCGACGCGCGGTCCTCTTCGGCGCCGTTGCCCGCGGCCTTGGCGAAGCGTTCCTCGACGTCGGGCGGGATCACCGAACCCGACAGCTCGACCATCCGCCGCGCGGTGGCCAGTGAGGTCACCGGCATGATGCCGGGGATGATCGGCTTGCTTCCCTGCTCGGGATCGGCGGCCGCGACGCGATCACGGAGTCGCAGGTAGTGCTCGACGTCGAAGAACATCTGGGTGATGGAGTACTCGGCTCCGGCTCGTAGCTTGTCGACGAGCGTGCGGGTGTCGTGATCGATGTCGGGCGACCGGTGATGGGTCTCCGGGAACGACGCCACTCCCACGTGGAAGTCGCCCAGCGTGTCGATGAGCCGGACGAGCTGCTCGGCATACTCGACGCCGTCGGGATGGGCGACCCACTCGCCGAGCGGGTCACCGGGCGGGTCGCCGCGAAGCGCGAGGATGTTGGTGATGCCCTGGTCGGCGTAGGCGCCGACCAGCGCCCGAAGTTCCGCAACGCTGTGGTTGACCGCGGTCAGGTGGGCCACCGGCAGCAGCGTGGTCTGCGCGGCGAGCTCGCCGGTGATACGCACGGTGCGGTCTCGGGTGGAACCGCCGGCGCCGTAGGTCATCGAGACGAATGCCGGGGACAACCGCTCGAAGATGCGCACCGCGCGCCAGAGCCGGGACTCGGCCTCGGCGTCACGCGGGGGGAAGAACTCGACGGAGAACGGGACCGGACCGCGGTGCGGAGCGGACAGGCGTTCGACGATCGAGGGTGCGGGAGCGGTTGGGGTCACTCGCACAGTGTACGGAGCTGGTCGCATAGCCTGGCAGGGTGACCTCCACGATCCCCACGCCCACCTCGCTCGATGCGGTCCCGGGCGCCGTCGAGGCCGAATTACGTGCTTTCTTCGCCGACGCGGTCCCCGCCACCGCCGCGATCGCGCCGGTGGTCGGCGAGGCCGCCGAACTGATCCGGGAGTTCGTCCTGCGTGGCGGCAAGCGCATCCGGCCGGTCTTCGTCTTCGCCGGATGGCGCTGCGGGACATCGTCGTCGGACCGCACCCCCGTCGGGGACGCCGCACCCGGCCCGCGTGACGCACTGCGGGTCTGCGCGGCACTCGAACTCGTGCAGGCCTGCGCGCTCATCCACGACGACATCATCGACCGGTCCGACACCCGGCGCGGGCATCCGACAGTGCACCGGGAGTTCGAGTCGCGCCACGCGGACGCCGCGTGGGCCGGGGACCCCGGTGCGCACGGGGTCGCGGCCGCGATCCTCGCCGGCGACTTCGCGCTCGCGTGGGCGGACGACCTGGTCCACGGGCACCGGCCGGGGGTTTCGCCCGAGACCGGCGGCCACCGTCGGTTGCCCGTCGACGTGGGCGCGACGTGGGCGGCGATGCGGACCGAGGTGCTCGGCGGCCAGTTCCTCGACATCGTGAACGAGGCCGGCGGAGACGACTCGACCGAGGCCGCGTACCGGGTGATGGAGTTCAAGACGGCCGCCTACACCGTCGCGCGACCACTCGAACTGGGTGCACGGATGGCGGGTGCGTCCGAACAGCTCGTGTCGAGCCTGCGTTCGATCGGGCACGATCTCGGGGTCGCGTTTCAGCTCCGCGACGATCTGCTCGGCGTCTTCGGCGATCCGGATCGGACCGGGAAACCGTCCGGCGACGACCTGGTCTCCGGCAAGCGCACGGCGCTGCTGGCGACTGCACTGCAGCGAGCCGATGCGGCCGACCCCGACCTCGGCGCCCGCCTTCGTTCCTATCTCGGGCGCTCCCTGGATGCCGACGAATTGGACTCCGCGCGAGCCATTTTCGTCGAGGTCGGCGCGGTGGACGAGGTGGAGAACTCGATCGACGAGCTGTTGCGGTCGGCGTTGACCGCCCTCGACGCCGCCGACATCGGCGAGGACATCAGGGCCGAGCTGATCGCGGTCGCGCATCGCGTCGCGCACCGCGAGGCGTGAACGCTCCCGTGACGCGCGCCGCCGCCGGTGGCGCCGGCCGGGGCGATCTCGTCCTCGGTGCTATCGGGTCTGTGCTCGTCTGTCTCGGCAGCTTCGGCGTCGGCGACCCGCCGCGCAACACCGCCCTCCTCTCGGACCTGGGTCTGAGCTGGATCACCTACGGACACGGGAAGAACGTCTTCGGCACCCTGTTCTGGCTGGGCGTGTTCCTGATGGTGTTCGGCTGGGTCCGGATGGGTCGTCGGATCATCGAAGCGAACCGCGCCGCCGATCCGGACACCGTCGCCGATGAGCCGGACGCCGTGCCGACGACCCGGGTGCTGCGCCGGTGGGTGCTGGTGTGGGCCGCCCCGCTGCTCGTGGCGGTGCCGGTGTACTCCCGCGACGTCTACGCCTATCTGGCGCAGGGCGCCGTGTTCGGTGCCGGTTTCGACCCCTACGCCGACGGTCCCGCTCATGTTCCCGGTCCACTCGTGGACAGCATGGCGCAGGTCTGGGCCACGACGACCGCCCCGTACGGCCCGTTCTTCATGGGGATGCTGCGCGTGGTCACCGAGATCACCGGCGATCACGTGATCCTGGGCGTCCTGGCCATCCGGCTCGTGCTGCTGCCCGGACTCTTCTTGTCGCTGTGGGCGATCCCGCGACTGGCCGAACGGTTCGGGGCCTCCCCCCAGGCCGGACTCTGGCTGGTGCTGTTCAACCCGATGGTGCTGATCCACCTCGTGGCCGGGCCGCACGTCGAGCTGCTGATGATGGGCGTCCTCGTCACCGGGATCGTCCTGGTGGTCGACGGCCGGCACGTGGTGGGCACGTCGGTCCTGGCGCTCGCCGTGTCGATCAAGATCACCGCCGGGATCGCGTTGCCGTTCGTCCTGTGGATCTGGCTGTCGCACATTCGCTCTCGTCGACCCGTGACACCCCGCGACGTCGTGACGGTGTTCGCGTCGATCGTCGGGATCGCGGTGGCGGTGTTCGGGGTGTGGACCCTGGCGATCGGTCTGGGACTCGGCTGGCTCACCGGCCTGGGGTGGGCCGACGTCATCATCAACTGGTTCACCATCCCCACCCTCGCCGCCCATCTCGTGACCCTGGTCGCCGCACCGTTCGTCGCGCTCAACCTGCAACCGGTCCTCGAGGTCACGCGGGCGATCGGTTCGGTCGTCCTCGCGGTGACGCTCGTCGCGGTGTGGTGGCGGCACCGGCACGACGTCCGCGATGCGGTGGCCGGAATGGCCTGGGCGATGCTGGCCGTACTGCTGCTCGAACCGTCGACTCTGCCCTGGTATTACACGTGGGTGCTGGTGATCGTGGTGGCCTTCGACCTGCCGGTGTGGGTGCGGGCGACGGTCGTAGGAGCGTCGACGTTCCTGCTGATCGTGTTCCAGCCCGACGACGCGATCGTCTTCTACAAGCCGGTCGAGGTGGCGCTGGCAGCAGCACTCGCGGGACTCGCGGCCTGGTCGCTGTCCCATCGGGACCCGTTGCGGCTGGGCCGGTTCGGCCGATGGGCCGGGGCGGTCGGTGGGCCGCCGGACACATCGGGCGCGGACGGGCACACGGTGCGGGACGGGACAGGTCAGAAGGCCTGAGCCTGGGCCCTCCGGATGACCTCACGCGCGGAGTGGGTGTGCAGCGCCGCGGCGGGATGGAGGCCGAGGTCGTCGTGCTCGGTGAACAGCCACGACATCGCCTCGTCGCGGGTGAATCCGCCGTCGAGGAGCACCTCGACCAGACCGTAGAAGTGCTTGACGACACCGTCGTCGTCGAAGAACACCGCCGGGATCACCGGATGACCGTTGCGGGACACGGCGAGCAGGTGGTGATCGCGGATGAGTGTCCGGACCCGGTTTGTCGACACGTGTAGCCGGTCGGCGACGTCGTCGACCGACAGCACCTCGAGATCGGCGGGCAGCTTGTCGGGCGAGAGAGGTAGGGAACCCACGCCGAAAGCCTAGCGGGTCATCGGGGTCGGGTGAAACCTGCGGCGTGACGTGCACCGCGTTGCCTGCCCCCGACCGTCCCGGGCGGCAGGTAGATTCGTACACCGTGAACTCTCCCGTCGACGCCATGCTGGGGGCGGTCCTGGAGGACCGGTACCGGATCGACGCGCCCATCGCGCGCGGCGGCATGTCGGCGGTCTATCTCGCGGTCGACCTGCGGCTGGGACGCGACGTGGCGGTGAAGGTGATGGACTCCCGGTACTCCGGCGACCCACAGTTCTTGCGCCGCTTCGAGTTCGAGGCACGCGCGGTCGCCGGTCTGAAGCATCCGGGGCTCGTCGCCGTGTACGACCAGGGCATCGACAACGGCATCGCGTTCCTGGTGATGGAACTGGTCGACGGGGGCAGTCTGCGAGAACTGTTGCGTGAACGCGGCCCGATGCCGCCCCATGCCGTCGTCGCGGTGGCCGCGCCGGTACTGGGCGGGCTCGGCACCGCACACGCCGCGGGCCTGGTCCATCGCGACGTGAAACCGGAGAATGTGCTCATCTCCGACGAGGGCGAGGTCAAGGTCGCCGACTTCGGACTGGTGCGGGCGGTCGCCGAGGCGGGGGTCACCTCGGCGAGCGTGATCCTCGGGACCGCCGCCTACCTCTCCCCCGAACAGGTCGAGTCCACCCACGCCGACGCCCGCAGCGACGTCTACTCCATGGGCGTGATGATGTTCGAACTCCTCACGGGCAGAACACCTTTCTCCGGCGATTCGCCGCTCGCACTCGCCTACCAGCGCCTCAGTTTCGACGTCCCGGCGCCCGGTGACGTGATCGCCGGGGTGCCCGAGGAGTTCGACGAGATCGTGCTGCGCGCAACCGAACGCAACCCCGCCGACCGGTACGTGGACGGCTTCGACATGCAGCGGGCGCTGCTCACGGTCGCCGACGAACTCGATCTCCCGCCGTTCACGGTGCCGGCCCCGCGCCGGTCGGCCGAGCGACAGACGATGTCCCGCTACCGAGGCCACGATCCCGCCGGGCACGGCACACGGGTGCAGTCGGTACCCGGTCCGCACACCCCGGCGTCCGAGCCGGTGCGGCCGGCGACCGCCGACACCCCGGTCGAGCAACCGGCGGCCGACCGCGACGACCTCGCACCGCCGTCTCGTCCGGTGAGTCGCCGCACCCGGCCCGAGGTCGTGGAGCCCGAACTCGTCGGCGGCAGCCGCCTGGGGGCGGTGCTGTGGATCGTCGTCGTGCTGCTGCTGACCGCCGGGCTCGGCGCCGTCGGATTCTGGGTCGGCAGCACGTTCCTGGCCATCGGCTGACCGGCTGCTCTGCGCCGCCTGACCCGCCGGCCGCGGGCCGCGGGCCGGAGCGAAGCGAGGTTCAGCCGCGCAGCATCTCCGCGACGAGGAAGGCCAGTTCGAGCGACTGCTGGGTGTTCAGCCGGGGATCGCAGGCGGTCTCGTAGCGGCCGCCGAGGTCTAGATCCGAGATCTCCTGTGCGCCACCGAGACACTCGGTGACGTCCTCGCCGGTCAGTTCGACGTGGACGCCGCCGGGATGGCTGCCCAGCGCCCGATGGACCTCGAAGAAGCCCTGCACCTCGTCGACGATGCGGTCGAAGTGCCGGGTCTTGAACCCGGTCGACGCCTCGTGCGTGTTGCCGTGCATCGGATCGCACTGCCAGATGACCTTGTGCCCGGTCGCCTCGACGGCGCCGACGATCGCCGGCAGCACGTCCCGGACCTTGCCGTTGCCCATCCGCGCGACGAGCGTGAGTCGACCCGGCACGTTGTGGGGATCGAGACGTTCGACGTACTCGACGGCTTGCTCGGGGGTCGTCGTCGGCCCGATCTTCACCCCGATCGGGTTGCTGACGAGCTCGGCGAACGCGATGTGCGCACCGTCGAGCTGACGGGTCCGCTCACCGATCCACAGGAAGTGGGCCGACAGATCGTAGAGCACCTTGCCCGGACCGTCGGGGTCGTCGGCCAGACGCAGCATGGCGCGCTCGTAGTCGAGGACGAGTGCCTCGTGCGAGGCGAAGATGGAGGCGGAGTTCAGGTTCGAGTCGGTGACGCCGCACGCGTCCATGAACCGCAGACCGCGGTCGATCTCCGACGCGAGCGCCTCGTAGCGCGCGCCGGCCGGCGACGTGCGGACGAATTCACGATTCCAGTCGTGGACCCGGCTCAGATCCGCCTCGGCCTGGGTCAGGGCGCGGACCAGGTTCATCGCGGCGGCCGCGTTCGCATAGGCACGCACCAGTCGCGACGGATCGTGCGCGCGTACCGCCGCGTCGGCCGGGAATCCGTTGACCATGTCCCCGCGGTAGGAGGGCAGACCCAGCGCGTCGGTGTCGGACGATCGCGGCTTGGCGTACTGGCCCGCGATCCGCGCGACCTTCACCACCGGCATGCTGGCGCCGTAGGTGAGCACGACGGCCATCTGGAGCAGCGTTCGGATGTTGCCCTTGATGTGCGGCTCGGTGTTGTCGGCGAAGGTCTCCGCGCAGTCACCGCCCTGGAGGAGGAACGCACGCCCCTCGGCGACGTCGGCCAGCTGCGCGGCGAGTGTCTGGACCTCGGCGGGCATGCAGATCGGCGGAACCGACTCGAGCACGGTTCGCATCTTGCGCGCCTCGTCGGCCGGCCAGCTCGGCTGTTGCACCGCCGGGCGGCTGAGCGCGTCGTCGAAACGCGATTGGAGATCACCCGGGAGCGGAGGAAGCTCGGGGAGCTCGTCGATCGGCACGTCTACGGTCCAGTTCACCACCCGTCCAGGGTAATGGAGGCGGGGCGCACGACCCGTTCGCGGGTCAGACGCGGGTTTTCTCGATCGCCTCCCAGCGGCGCAGGTTGTGCCGGGCGTCGCTCAGCGCGTCGTGTGCGTCCGACGGCGTGGGCGGAAGCGGCGGCCGGCCCGCTGCCTCCCAGTGCTGGCGAAGTTCGCGGGTGAACCGCGGGATCTCACGCGGTAGCGCGGTCATCGGACCCCACAACTGGCAGAGCACGACGTGGTCGTAGGCGCCCACCCAGGCCCACAGCTCGATGTCGGTGCCGTCGGCGGTGAGGAACTCGAGCAGATCCTCACGGATCCGGCGCCGGTCCCGCCACGCGGACGACGACGGCGACGGCAGCTTCGGCAACACGTTGGCCCGCACCCAGTCCCCGGCGCGGCCGGGGTCGAATTCGGTCGACACCGCATAGAACTCGCGACCGTCCTCACCGACGACCCCGATCGAGACCAGCTCGATGGTGGTGCCGTCCTCGATGAACTCCGAGTCGTAGAAGAAGCGCATGGGTCAAGATTCACACACCCTCGCGCCGACCCGCGCACCGCGCACCGTTTCGCCATACCGCCCCCTGGCTGTCTACCCTGGTATTTCGTGCGCTCCAGGTCTGTGCTGGCGACCGCTCTCCTGGCGGCGTCGATCATCGCGCGGCTCGTCTGGGACACGCTGACCGTGAACGGCAGGAACTTCGTGGACCTGCACGTTTACCGCGACGGTTCGGCGGGTCTCGCCGACGGGTCGCTCTATGTCTTCACCTACGCCGGTGAGACCGACTTCGCGCTGCCCTTCACCTATCCCCCGTTCGCGGCCGTCGTGCTGTACCCGTTGTCGCTCGTGCCGTGGGACCTGGTGGCGATCGGCTGGCAGCTCGCGACCTTCGGCGCGTTGTACGCCTGCATCGTGCTCGCGTTGCGCCTGTGCGGATCGACCACCGACGTCTACGCCATGGCCGCGTTGTGGACCGCGCCCGCGATCTGGTGCGAGCCGGTGCGGGTCACCCTGGACTACGGCCAGATCAACGTCTTCCTGATGCTGGGCACCCTGCTGGCGGTGTCGTGGGCGCGCAGCGATCGCGGGGTGCTGGCCGGCGGCGCGCTCATCGGTCTGATGGCGGGCATCAAGCTGACCCCGGCGATCACCGGTCTCTGGTATCTGGCCGCCCGCAAGCCCCTGGGTGCGGTGGCCGCCGCGGGCGCGTTCGTGTTCACGGTCCTCGGGTGCCTGCTGCTCTTCCCGGACATCACCCGCACCTATTACGGAACCCTCTTCGGCGACGCCGAGCGCATCGGTCCGGTCGAGGCGGTGATCAACCAGAGCCTGCGCGGCACCCTGTCCCGCTTCGTCGGCTTCGACGTGGGGACGGGCTGGATCTGGATGGTCGGCGTCCTGATCGCGCTCGTGGTGGCCGTGTTCGCTTGGCGGTCGGTGTCCGACGCGCTGGGCATCCTGCTCGTCGTGCAGTTCTTCGGGCTGCTGATGTCGCCGATCTCGTGGGTGCATCACTGGGTGTGGGTCATCCCGCTGGCGATCTGGCTCGTCCACGGCGCCGGATCGCGGCGTCGGGGTGCGCGGGTCGTGCTCGCGATGTGGGTGGCGGTCGCCGGACTCGGCATCCCGTGGCTGCTGCGCGTCACCATCGAGTACGGTCCCCAGCTCCCGGCCGCACTCGAGGCGATCTTCGGGGCCGCGTGGCCGGTCGCCACCTTCGTCACCTTCGCCTGGATGATCGCGACTCGCGCCGCGCGCGACGACACCGCGGGCACCCGACCGCTCGACGTGGTCGCCGCGGCCATCATCGTCGACGGCCGGTTGCTCCTCGCGCAGCGGTCGCGCCCGGCCGAACTCGCCGGCCGCTGGGAACTACCCGGCGGCCGCGTGGAGTCGGGGGAAACGCATGCAGCGGCGCTGGTCCGGGAGATCCGCGAGGAACTCGGCGCCGAGGTCGAACCGGCGGAGGGGGTGGGCTCCCCGGTGGCGCTGCCCGGTGACCTGACCCTGCACGCCTACGTGGCACGGCTGCGTTCGGGGACGCCGACGGCACTCGAACACCTCGACGTGCGGTGGTTTTCCGCCGACGAACTACGACTCTTCGACGTCGCCGAGATCGTCCCGGCCGATCGCGACTGGATTCCGGAGCTGTGCGCCGTCCTCGACGGCACCCCCGTGGGCGACACCGGCTGATCAGCGGCGGCCCGGCGTCAGGTGCGCCTCAGGCGGCGGCGTCGGCCGCCGGCGGATCGACCGGCGGTGCCTGGTTCTTGAGGCTCGCGGCGTAGACGTCGACATACTGCTGACCCGACAGCTGCATCAGCTCGTACATGATCTCGTCGGTGACCGCGCGTTCGATGAAGCGGTTGCCCTCCATGCCCTCGTACCTCGAGAAGTCCAGGGGCTTGCCGATGCGGACCGCCACCCGGGTGGGTCGCGGGAGGACACTGCCGGGCGGGTTGAACTTGTGGGTGTCGATCATCGCGACGGGAATGACCGGAACCCCGGTGTCCATGGCCAGCCGGGCGAGCCCGGTCTTTCCCTTGTAGAGGCGACCGTCGGGCGATCGGGTGCCCTCGGGATACATCCCCATCAGCTTGCCCTTGTCGAGCTGGCGGCGTGCCGCGGTGAGTGCGCCCTCAGCCGCCTGCGCTCCGGATCGGTCGATGGGAATCTGTCCGACGGCGGTGAAGAACCAGCGCTGGAATCTCCCCTTGAGTCCGGTGCCGGTGAAGTACTCGCTCTTCGCGAGGAAGTAGATCCGTCGGTTGACCATCAGCGGGAGGAAGAAGCTGTCCATCACCGCGAGGTGATTGCTGGCCAGGATCGCCGGACCGTCGGTCGGGATGTTCTCGTGCCCTTCGATGGACGGCCGGCCGAGGACCCGCAGCACCGGGCCGATGAAGATGTACTTGAACGCCCAGTACCACATGAGATTCTCCTCGCCGCGCACACCGACCCGATGACCATCCGCCGGCCGATCGACCCGCGGAGACCGCGGAACCGACGGGTGGCCCGACGCCAAGACCTTACCCGCGTCGAACTCTACCGCCCGGCCGGGACCGGCCGTGGCCTCGCCGGCAAGCTCAGAGCCCGGAGACCGGACGCGACTCGGGGCCGGGTTCGGCGAGGGAGCGGGCGGTCGCCCGGATCGCCTGGCGCGCAACCTCTGCCGCGCCGACGACGCCGGCCGTCTCGCCGAGCTGGGTACCGCGGATGCGAGCGAGCTGGCGGTGCCCGGCGCCGGTGACCTGCCGGGCGTAGTGTTCCCGGGCCTCGTCGAGGAACAGACCCGACGCCGCGCCGACACCGCCGGCCAGCACGATGAGGTCGGGGTCGAAGATGTCGGCGATCATCGCGAGCCCCTGGCCCAGCGACGTCGCGAACCGTCCGAACGCCGCCAGCGCCACCGCGTCCCCGTCGGCGGCGGCCCGGGCGACCCGCCGGCCGGTCAGCGACCCGGGATCGGCCGCGACGTCCGCCGCGAGTTGACTGCGTCCCCAGTCGCCGTCGGCGAGCAACTCCACGACGGTGTCCACCAATGCGGTCCCGCTGCAGTACCGCTCCCAGCAGCCGCGTTTGCCGCAGGCGCAGGCACGCCCGTCCGGGACGATCGTCAGATGTCCGAGTTCCGGTGCCACCCCATAACTTCCGCGGTAGATCTCCCCGTCGATGACGAATCCCGCACCGATTCCGGTACCGATCGCAAGGACGACGGTGTTGTGACCGCGCGCAGCCGCGCCGAATCGCCATTCGGCCACCGCGGCGGCATTGGCGTCGTGTTCGGCGTAGACCGGGATACCCACGCGCCGGGTCATCTCCTCGGCCACCGGCGCCTCACGCCAGGGCAGGTGCGGCGCGAACCGGACGATCCGGCGGTCGGTGGTGAGGAAACCGGCGATCGCGAGCCCGACGGCCTTCGCATCCCACCGGGAGGTCAGCTCGCCGACGAGCCGGTCCAGGCAGTGTTCGAGCGCGGCCGCCGTGGGCGGGGTCTGCGCACGGAGCGTGTCGAGCATCGTCCCGCGGTCGTCGACCACCGACGCGCGCACGCTGGTGCCGCCGATGTCGATGCCGATCGTCAGGTCGCCCATCAGTTCTCCTGCCCGGGACCGGGTTCGGGGGGCGGCGTGGCCCGTCGCGGCGTGTCACCGGGACGCGGCGCCGCGGCGTCGCGACCTGCCGGGGCGTTGAATCGCACCGCGATCGGCTCGTACTGGCGGGGCGCCGACGACGCGGTGGGTGAGGATCGCAGCGCCTCGGCGACGGCCTCGAGCACGGCGATGACCGCCGCGATCAGCCGGGCGACGAGGTCGCCGATCTCGGCGAGCAGCGAGGTGATCTCCCCCGATGCCCCGGCGAGAGCGTGTCCGAGCGGGCCACCGTCGGCGAAGGCCGCGAAACCGGGCCGGGCCCCGGCCGCAGTCCCACCGCCGGGGGCCGCCGTCTGCGGGGCCGGCGCGAAGAGCGCGGCCAGGTGGTCGATCTGGGTGGCCAGTCCGAGCAGCAGGTCACGCACCGGGTCGGCGGAATCGTCTCGACGCTCGTGCGCAGACCCCTCACCGGCCTGGCGGAACGTCTCGTCGTCCGTGCCCATCGCGAACTCTCCCCTTCTCCTGGCCCCACGGGTACACCCACCCGCATGTCTGTCGTCCGGATCACCGGCACCGTACCGTGCCGAGTCACTCGGTGCGGTCTGGCGAACGTACCCCGCTCGGGCGGATTCATTCCACCATCGCCGTTCCGCGCCGAGAGTGACCGGATCAGTTCTGGGGCCGGGGCCAGACCGACGGATCGGGGACGAACCCGATGCCCAGGTTCGTTCCGTCCCAGTCGGCGTCGACCACCGTGCATCGCCGCAGCACCGACGGCAGGCGCACCGGGTGGCGGAAACCGGCGATCGTCACCAGCAGGTCGTCTCCGCTGCGCCCGAGGGCCAGCGAATCCGGATCGGGTAGGCGCTGCGGCCACGACAGCCGATACACCGGGCCGGCCGGCCCGCCGCCCACGCGTCCCTGCCCCGCCTCGACCTCGGCCGCGGCCGACCCCCGCGGCATGCCGTGCGGCGCCGGCAGCGACACCGCGAGCTTGCGGAGCCGGGCCATGCGATCGATCGTGTCGGCCGACTTCTCGACGACCTGGACGCGGACGGATGGGGAGCCGTCGGCAGCCGCGAGTTCGGCCTGCACCATCTCGGCGATCTCGGCCACGGGCTCGGCGCCGACGCCACCGTTGAGCTGGACCGAGGCCAGGGGCAGCCCCATGAGGTCGGCGGCGGCGAGGTGATGACCGGTCAGTCGCCGGCTCCGGTCGTCGGCGGCGAGCACGAGGTGCACCGCCACCGCGTGGGGGTCGGCGAACAGTTCGGCGATGTCGAGGCAATCGCGGTCGATGGCGTCGACGGCGGCCGTCAGCTGGGCGACCACCGGACGTTCGGCGGCCATCGCGAGACGGCGGTGCCGAGGCCAGAACCGATTCAGCGCTTGGCTGAGAACTGCTCCGCCACGCAGGAATTGCAGCGGGTCACCACACCCGGAACAGTCGACGACGATCCGCTGCCACCGGCCGCTGACCGCCTCGTCCCGGATACGCCGCAGCAGGAGGAAGTCGTCGATCCCCGGCAGCGAGGTGAGCTCGGCGGCGTCGATCCCGGCCAGCGTGCCGACCCCGGGCAGCATCGTCTTGCTGCGGCTCACCGTGTGCTCGAGGACGTCGACGAAAGCCGACCACGTGCGTTCGGTGAGGTCCAGCCGGTCCAGGCTCAGCAGGTGGAGGTACTTGGAGACCACGACGGGCTCCCCGGGCCGGCGATACACCCGTGCCCACTCGTGCACCGGCGACCAGCGGTCGACGGTGATGAGGAGGGTGTCGGATTCGGCGGCGGCGAGGCCCGATCGGGCCGAGGGTCGCGCCGCCCGGTTCGCGACGGGGCGCTGGGTCGCGCCGGCGGCTGCGATCGCGGAGACACCAGAGCCCCCCGGACCGAGCACCACGTGGATGGGTGTGAGATCGATCAGCCTTCGACCCTCTTCTTGAGGTCGTTCAGCGCAGCATCGGTGATGGCCTTCTCGGCGCGCCGCTTCAGCTGTCCGATCATCGGCACCTGCAGGTCGACCATGAGTTCATAGGTCACCTTCGTCGATCCCGGAACCTGTTGGGTGAGTACGTAACGCCCGCGCTGATCCTTCTGCAGATCACTCGACACCAGGCGCCACGAGACCGCTGTGGTGTTCGGATCCCATTCGTAGGCAAGCACATACGTGTCCTGCAGGACTCCGGCGTCGAGCATGAACCGGACCTCGGTGGCGCGGCCGGACTCATCGGTGCGCAGCACCTCGACCTCGCGAGCCGCGGTCACCCACTCGGGATAGTGCTCGAAGTCGGCGATGACGGCGAGGATGGCGTCGGCGTCGGCGCCGATGACGATGTCGCGTTCGGTGTGGTCGGCCATCACCGTGTCCCGGCCGCGGACGCGTCTCGTCCTGGTGCGGCGGCCTCGTGTCCGGCCGCCGGCCCACCGATGACACGGCCGTCCTCCAGCAGTCTCTTGACCTCGAAGGAGACGTCCTTGCCCGTCACCCGACGCTGCTTGTTCACCTCGGCCAGCACGTCGGCCCGGGCTCGCGCGTCCTCGGGCAGCGGGCCGGTGGGCTCGGCGTGGAGAAAATAATGAAGGACGAAGCCGTCGAGGACCGCCTCGTTCCAGATCTCCATCGTCCCCGACACCGGACCCTCGACCCGCCAGCGCACGCCCTGCTCGCCCCGGTCCTCGGTGACCGCCAGACGGAGGTCCGGCCACCATTTGCGCCAGTTGGCGGGGTCGCCGATCACGGCGGCTGCCGACGGCGGTGCCGCGGCGACGAAGACCTCGTCGGCCACCTGGATGCTCGTCACGCCCACTAGCTTCACATACTCGCGTCGACGCAGGGTAGTGCACCCGAAACCGACGTCGCGATCAGTCCCGTTCAGCAGCGGGGATACGATTCGGTCACTGATGTCTACTGGAGGGTAACCACGATGGGTGAGTACAGCGTGCCCGCGAAGTTCTCGATCGCCGACGACGAGAACTGCACGAACATCATCTTCGGCCTGGCGGAGCGGTCACCGCAGCACATCGTGTTCCGCCACAAGCAGGGCGACCGGTGGGAACCGGTGACTGCCGCCGACGCCGCCTCCCGGATCTCCGCGATCGCCAAGGGGCTGATCGCATCCGGCGTCAATCCCGGCGACCGGGTGGCGCTGCTGTCGCGCACCCGCCTCGAGTGGAACCTGTTCGACTTCGCGATCTGGTCGGCCGGCGCGATCACTGTTCCGATCTACGACTCCTCCTCAGCGGGTCAGATCGAGTGGATCATGCAGGATTCCGGTGCCGTGGCGATCGTCCTCGAGGACGACGGACATCGCGCCGAGTTCGAGTCCATCGATTCCCTCACCGCGCCGGTCACCGTCTTCCAGATCGACCGCACCGGCGCGCCGGGGGCGGTCGACGAGCTCGTCGCGGCGGGCGCCGACGTCCACGACGACGAGGTCGCAGCCCGCCGGGCCACCGTCAAGGCCGCCGACCCGGCGACCCTGATCTACACCTCGGGCACCACCGGACGTCCGAAGGGCTGCGAGCTCACCCACGCGAACATGCTGTCCGAGGTACGGGCGGTTCTGGCCGGCGACATCCTCGACAAGGTCATCGCCCGCGACTCCAAGCGCCTGCTGATGTTCCTCCCCCTCGCCCACGTGCTCGCCCGGGCCATCACGCTCGTCGCCATCGAAGCCGGCGCGGAGGTCGGGCACACCAGCGACATCCCGAACCTGGTGGACGAATTCGCCGTCTTCAAACCGTCGCTCATCCTGTCGGTGCCGCGCGTCTTCGAGAAGGTCTACAACACCGCACGCCAGAAGGCCCACGACGGCGGCAAGGGCAAGATCTTCGACGCCGCGTCGGACACCGCGATCGCCTACTCGCAGGCGAAGGAGAAGGGGCAGGTCGGCCTCGCGCTGAAGGTCAAGCACGGCGTCTTCGACGCGCTCGTCTACAAGAAGCTCCGCGCCGCCCTCGGCGGCGAGTGCCAGATGGCGATCTCCGGTGGCGCTCCGCTCGGCGCCCGCCTGGGCCACTTCTTCTCCGGCGTCGGCGTGCCCGTGTTCGAGGGTTACGGGCTGACCGAGACCACCGCGGCCTTCAGCGTGAACACCCCGTCGGCATCGAAGATCGGCAGCGTCGGGAAGCCGTTGTCGGGCAACGCCGTTCGGATCGGGGACGACGGCGAGGTGCTGCTGCGCGGCGGAGTCGTCTTCACCGAGTACTGGCAGAATCCGGAGGCCACCGCATCGGCGGTCGTCGACGGATGGTTCCACACCGGTGACCTCGGCACCGTGGATGCCGATGGATTCATCACCATCACCGGCCGCAAGAAGGAGCTGATCGTGACCGCGGGCGGCAAGAACGTCTCCCCCGCCGGACTCGAAGACGTCATCCGCGCCAATGCATTGATCTCGCAGGCGACCGTCGTCGGTGACGCGAAACCGTTCGTGGCCGCACTCATCACGATCGATCCCGAGGCGTTCCCGGCGTGGAAGGAACGCACCGGCAAGCCGGCGTCCGCGACGGTCGCCGATCTCGCCGACGACACCGACCTGCGGGCCGAGGTGCAGTCGGCCGTCGATCTCGCCAACAAGACGGTGTCCAGCGCCGAGTCGATCAAGAAGTTCCGGATCCTGCCGACCGATTTCACCGAGGAGACCGGCGAGATGACGCCGACCCTCAAGGTCAAGCGCAACGTCGTCGTGCAGAAGTTCGCCGGCGACATCGAGGCGATCTACCAGCGCTGAGCCCGGCGCCGGCGGCGTGGGCCGCCTGCGCCGGTTGCTCCTCAGAGCAACTGGCGTAGGCGGGCCGCCATCTGGCTCCACTGCCAGTTCTCGACGACGTATCGCCGTCCCGCCCGGCCCATCTCGGCGGCTGCGGCGCGATCACCGAGGATCGACAGGATCGCCAGGGCGACGGCGTCGACATCGGTGCCGTCGACGGCGGTGCCGGTGACCCCTTCCTCGATGGTCTCCGGGGCACCCCCGGACAGGCCCGCGACCACGGGCACGCCGGACGCCGACGCCTCCAGGTAGACGATGCCCAGCCCTTCCACGTCCAGACCACGACCCCGCGTGCGGGACGGCATCGCGAACACGTCCGCGATGTTGTGGTAGGCGGCGAGTTCGTCGGCGGGCACCGAACCGGTGAAGATCACCTCACCCGCCACCCCCGTGTCGGCGGCGAGGTCGCGCAGGGTCTTCGCATAGGGACCACCGCCGACGATGACGAGCGTGGCGTCGGGAATCGTGCGCCGGATCAACGGCAGCGCGCGGATCAGGACATCCTGACCCTTGCGCGGCACCAGTCGCGACAAACAGAGGATCGTCGGCCGCTCCCCCAGGTCGAGACGTTCACGAAACCGCTGACGCAGCACCGGATCCGGGGCGAAACGTTGGGTGTCGACGCCTGGGGGCAGATGTTCCAGGGCCGCGCGGGCACCGAAGGCCGATGCGAAGTGGCCGCGGGTGTAGCGGCTGACGAAGGTGATCACGTCGGTGTGGCGACCGATGTGACCCAGCACCTGTCGCGCGCCCGGGAGCATCGACCAGCCGACCTCGTGACCGTGTGTGCTCGCGACGATTCGCTGCGCGCCCGCACGACGCATCGCCGGCGCCAGCACGGCCAGCGGTGCGGCCGCCCCGAACCACACCGTCGAGATCTGTTCTCGGCGCACGATCTCGGCGGCGCGCCGCGCGACGAACGGAGTGGGCAGCATGAGGGTCGTCGGGTGCCGGTACACCCGGTATGCCGCCGCCGCATCGAACTTCTCGTGCGAGTCGCCCCGCCACCGAGGCGCGTAGACGACCACGTCCTCCGGGGGCAGCAGCTCCACGAGATTCTGGAGGTAGGACTGGATGCCTCCGGGCCGGGGCGGGAAATCGTTGGTGAGCAGCAACGTCCGGGCCATCAGCCGGCCTGCCGTACCAGCCAGCGCTGCCACCCGGCGAGCAGTTCGGCACGCGTCAGCCCGAGGCTCGAGGCGATCGCCGCGTCCTGGGCCGTGGGCACGGCCGACGCCGCGACCCCCACGTACATCTTCTTCAGTCGGACCTCGTCGAACCGATCGGCGACGTAGGCCGCCAACGACCACGCACTCTGATAAGCCACCTGTGAAGTCTGCCCGTCCATCGCGAAGTCGGCGTCGGCGGGTGGGCCCGCGGGCACGGCGCCGGCGCGCACGGTCGCGGTCAGATCGGGAGCGGCGTCGGCGAACCGCGTGTAGGTGCCCTTGCGGCCGACGTACTCGGCCACCCCCTCGGTGATCCACAGCGGCGCGTCGAGCGCGGTGGAGGTGCGGGCGGCGACGTGCGTCAGCTCGTGCCGGAGCACCACGGCGAGTGTCGGGGGCGCGAGATCCCGGACCGCCGGGGTCAGGATGATCCGCTGTCCGGTCGCGGTGCGCTGCACCAGGTCGAGACTGCTGTACACCGTCGCGGCCGCCGCCGTGTCGGTGGCCGCGCGCCCGTCGGGCACCAGCGCGCTGAACTCGTCGTCGGTCGCGGTCGCCACGATGACGGCACGGCGATCCCAGGAGTCGCCCCAGAAGTCACTGACGGCATCGACCGCGGCCGTCAGCTCACGCCGCAGCGCCGTCACCGCCGGTCCGGTTCGCGGGTACGACGCGACCACCGACGTGCCGCCCGCGGTCGCGGTGTCGGCGACCTGGAGACCGGGCAGCTCCCACATCTGGGTGGGCGACGGGTCACGACCCAGTGCCTCGGCATCGGCGACGAGGCGCCACTCGTCGCCGTGGCGGGCGACCACGAACTGGGTGCCGACGACCACCTCGGCCTCGGCGATGCCCGGAACGGTCTCGCCGCCGAGCGCGTAGCGCAGCTCCACCGGTACCACCCACGAGTCCGAACTCCCCCCGGCGTCGAGGAGTTCTTGGAGCTCGCCGGGGACGAGGACCTCCGCCTCCTCGGTGGGCGCGAGCTGATACCGGAACCTCGCGAACCGCAGAGTGCCGGAACGATCGTTGCGCGGCGTGAACCGGCGGGGCGCGAACGTACTGGTCGCGGTGAGGAATCTGTTCTTGAACGCGGGGGTGGCGGCGGTGTCGAACAGGGTCCCGATCGCCCGTATGTCGCCAGAACGCACGGTCTCGGTGAGCGAGTCGAGCAGCCTGGTCACCCCCGCGGCACGATCACGCTCGTAGACGTTGACCTCGGAACTCGGCGTCGACTCCGCTCCTGCCGATGGGCTCGCTCCCCCCAGCGGATCACCCGTGCCGCATCCGGTGAACGTGCCGACGACGACCAGCGCGACGACCGCCGACGACAGGCCGGCACGCCGACGCCGTGAGATCACCGTGGTCTAGAACCGGCGAGCGGAGTTGTACGGGCCTGCCTCGTCGATCGGCACGACCTTGACCGGGACGCCGAAGGTCGAGGCATGGATGACATATCCGTCGCCGACGTACATGCCGACGTGATGCGCGTCCGGGTAGTAGATGATCAGGTCGCCGGGCTTCAGATCGTTGCGGTCGACGGCGGTCCCGCCACCCATCTGCGCCTCGCTCGACCGCGGGATGGTCTTGCCCGCCTGCTTGAATGCCCAGACCATCAGGCCGGAACAGTCGAACGAGTTCGGTCCGGTGGCGCCCCACACGTACGGATCACCGATCCGGGTCAGCGCGGCCTGCACCGCGATGAGTCCGGCCGCGGTACCCCTGGGCACCAGACGCGGATCGAAGTCGAAGGTGGGTCCGCGCAGCGCGGCGAGCTGCTTTCCGGTCATGGACTTGTAGATCGCCCGGATCTGGATCGCCTGGAGCTGCAGGTCGGCCTGTTTCGTCTGCAGATCACCGCGGACCCGCTCGGCGCGGGAGACCGCCTCGGAGGCCGCCACCGCCGTCTGCTCGGCGTCTTTCTTCGCGATCTCCGTGCGTGCGCGAACCTTCTTGATGGCGGTGAGATCCGCCGACGCCTGACGCGAGATCATGTCCAGGCCCGACATCTGGTCGAGCAGTGCCTGGGGCGAGTCGCTGATCATCACCGCGTAGAGGCCACTCACGCGAGCGCCCTGGTAGCTGGCGCGCACGATGGCGTCGACGCGGTTCTGGTGCACCGCCAGCTGGGCGCGGCTCCTGTCGAGCGCCTGCTGCGCCTCGGCCGCCGCCCTCTTGGCCGCTGCCACGATGCTGCGCTGCTTGTCGTACTCGATCTTCGCATTGTGCATCGCCTCGGTGGTCTTCTCCGCGTCGATGCCGAGCTGCTTGTAGCGGTCGAGCAGCTGATCGGCCGAGCGCGCGGGCACCGCACGGGCGTCCCCGACACCACCGGAGACCGTCGGTATGAGCACGGCGAGCGCCGACAGGACGCAGACCACGAACATCAGCGGACGCGAACGCATGGGTGGCCGCATGACGCGAGCCCGCCCCTCCCCGATCAGCACGGTCCTACTCACTCCCTCGTGTGTGCTCGTCGATCCTGAGCAACCCGGGCCTCCCGTCACCCGTGCCCCACGTCCCGTCGACCACCCTAGGGCGCCGACAGGCCCCCTGGACTGGTTCGGGCGGATCGCAATCCACGCGATCCGCCCGTCCCGAGACCCTCGTGCTCAGTCTGTCCGTGTTCGGTTGTCGTCAGTAACGACGGATTCCCGTCAGGGTCCACTCCTTGACGGCGTCGCGCTTGACCGGCGTGCCGTAGTTGGACGAGTGGACGAACTGGCCGTTGCCGACATAGATGCCGGCGTGGCCGCCACCGTTGAAGATCATGACGTCGCCGGGCTTGGCGTCGGAGTAGGACACCGCACGTCCGCCGCCGAGCTGGCCGTAGCTGTCGCGCGGAATGTTCTTGCCGGCCTGCTTGTAGGACCAGTAGACGAGACCCGAGCAGTCGAATGCGTTGGGGCCGGCGGAACCGTAGGAGTACGGCGAGCCGATCTTGCTCTCAGCGGCCTTGACGGCCTTCTCACCCGCGGTCAGCTGCGGCTGGCCCAGGGGCGCGCCGCCCTGCGGACGGAACTGCTGGGGAATCTGGTCAGGGGCGATGCCCGGCACGGTGAACTGTCCCAGGTTGGGGATCTCGACCGTGGCCGCGGGCGACTTCTTCACGGGCGTCGCCGGGGGTGCGGGCTTGGCGTCCGGGGCCTTCGCACCGGGCAGGGCCGGGATCTCGAAAGTCCCCAGCGGGGTGTGGACCGGGGCGGCGAGAGCAGGGCCGGCGGCTGCGGCGAGCGAACCGAGCGTGATCGATCCGGCGATCACCGCCTTCTTGGCGACCGTGCTGCCACGATTGGGCTGTTCCAAACGATGTTTGGCCACGAAGCGAGTTCTCCTTCAGATCTTCCTCTACCGCCGACCGAGTTAGCTGTCGGGTTCGGGCCGGAAGAGTGGCCCTACGCGTGTTTCGCGCATGAGGTATCCACTGGACACTCATGCGTGGCAACGCGATTCACCCCGATTCGGAACGGATTCGCGTGAGACGCATCCGTGGTGATGCGCTCCGACGAGCCCGCCCGAAGGTTGTGGTTCCCCGGTTCGCCGCAAGGGCGATTGAGCGGTGACTACTGCGGACCACTTCTGTTGAAGCGGGACGCTCCGCAAAGGTCTCAGAAAGGTTACGAAATCGGATGCGCTCTGTCCACTAAGCGACAGACAGCCAAACCTCGGCCGATTTTCAGCCGGCCCTGAGGACCGTCACAGAGGCGCGTCGATCCGGTGCCTGAACTGCGGTTTTCGCCGATCTTGCAGATCGTGCAGCGCCACTCGTCACCATTGCAGCAGCCTGCAGAACGTCGATCGCGAGGTCGATCTCGGCGTCCGCCTCGACCGTCGCCGCCGTTACCGAAACTCCACCTTCGTCGGGCATATCGTCCCAGCTCGGACCGCCAAACAGCACCGTCATCATGCACCCGTCGCAAGCGACGGGACGGGCGGGGCATCGTGCACAGTCGACGTACATGGTGTGATCTCCATCTCATCTGGCGAGGCGGGGCCGTGTCGGCCCTCGTAGGGGTCGTGGTCACCGTGAGAGCACCGCATTTCTCACGTCCAGGTGGAGACTAGGAGCACCCACCGACAAATCCGTCGAACGGTCGTCGACACAGCAGTCACACCAGTCACAGGCCGAGTACGCGGTGTGCCATCGTCGCGATGTCGGTGGATCGAACTAATGTTCGCCGGGTGACGCAGACCAGCGTGGCCGGCTCCTCCGCGGGGCAGCTCACCTTCGCCGACCTGGAGGCCGCCGATCAGGGGGACACCGGCGAGTCGTCGAACGAGTTCAGCGACCGCTCACTCTTCGACACGACCCTCGTCGTCGTCGACCTCGAGACCACCGGCTCCGATCCGGCCCGTGACCGGATCACAGAGATCGGCGCGGTGAAGATCCGTGGCGGCGAGATCATCGGCGAGTTCGCGACCCTGGTCGACCCCGGTCGACCCATCCCACCCCAGATCGTCACCCTCACCGGCATCACCACCGCGATGCTGACCGACGCACCGCGTATCGAGTCGGTACTGCCCTCGTTCTTCGAGTTCGCCCGCGGCTCGATCCTGGTGGCGCACAATGCCCGGTTCGACATGGGCTTCCTGCGTCAGAACGCGATCCGGCTCCAGCTCCCGTGGACGTTCAGCCTGAGTCTGTGCACGGTGACCATGGCCCGGCGCATCCTCACGCGCGACGAGGCGCCGACGGTCAAGCTCAGCGCCCTCGCCGACCTGTTCGACGTCTCCGTGCGCCCCACGCACCGGGCACTCGACGATGCCCGCGCCACGGTGGAGGTCTTCCACCGACTCCTCGAGCGCGTCGGCAACCAGGGCATCGCCACCGTAGGCGACCTGACGTCCTATCTGCCGCGTACCGACCCGCGACTCCGGGCCAAACGCGGTCTCGCCGACCACATCCCCTCGCGTCCCGGCGTCTACCTCTTCCGCGGCCCGTCCGACGAGGTCCTCTATGTCGGTACCGCGGTGGACCTACGCCGTCGGGTCCGGTCGTATTTCACCGGTGGCGACCCCCGCCGCCGCATCGCCGAGATGGTGCTCCTCGCGCAGCGGGTGGACATCGTGGAATGCTCCCACCCGCTGGAGGCGGCGGTACGTGAACTGCGACTGCTCGGCGCACACGCGCCGGCGTACAACCGGCGGTCGACACAGCCGTACAAGGGATGGTGGGTCACCCTGACCGAGGAACGCTTCCCTCGTCTGAAGGTCAGCCGCACACCCACCGACGAGTCGATCGGCCCGGTCGGGAATCGCACCGGCGCGGCGACCGTCGCCGATGTGATCTCGGCGGCCGCCGGTCTGCGCACGTGTACGAAGCGGCTCGGCGCCAACGGTTACCACTGGTGTCCCGATGCCGACGGGAGACGACGCCCCGGGTCGTGCCGGGCGGCCACCGCGCAGCCGCAGACGGTCCCCGATTACTCCCCGCGAGTCACCGCGGCGCGCCGACTCATGCGGGGTGAGGCCGACGAACTCCTCGACGGGCTCACCGCACGCCTCGCCGACCTCGCGCAGGCCCACATGTTCGAGACCGCGGCACGCCATCGGGACCGGCTCGCGCTCACGATCGACACCCTCGCCCGCTGTCAGCGACTGGCCGCGTTGTGCGCGATCGCCGAGATCGTCGTCGCCCGACCCGATGGCGAACGGGGATGGCAGTTCGCGGTGATCCGGCACGGGCGGCTCGCGGCGGCCGGACGCGCGCGACGCGGCGTCTCCCCCATGCCCGTCGTCGACGCGCTGGTCGCCGCGGCCGAGACCGTGGTGCCCGGAGACGGTCCGCTGCGCGGTGCCCCCGCCGAGGAGGTGGGGCTCGTCTACCGCTGGATGACCGAACCGGGCGCGCGGATCGTCGCGACCAGTGAGCCGGTCGCGCTGCCGGCCTACTCGGCCGAACGACGCCTCGACTGGTCGCGATCAGCGCACGACGCGCGCGCGGCCAGGCCCGCCACGGAACCTCGCGTGCGACAGGCGAGCTGACCGGCGGCCTGGTTCTGGGACGCACCACTAGGCTTGCGCCATGATCACTGCCATCGTCCTCATCCAGGCCGACATCCACCACATCCCGGAGACGGCGCAGGCCGTCGCCGACATCCCCGGGGTCGAAGAGGTGTACTCCTGCGCTGGCGACGTCGATCTGATCGCGAAGATCCGGGTCCGCGACCACGAACAGATCGCGACGGTCGTCACCGGCGAGATCAACCGCCTACCAGGCGTGCTCAAGAGCGCGACACACATCGCCTTCCGCAGCTACTCCAGCTCCGACGTCGAGGGCGGATTCTCCATCGGCGAGAGCTGACGCACCCTCAGGCGGGTGTGGCGAGCTGCCGGCTGAGCTCGGCCCACCGCCGCAGCAGGTCCGCGGCGGAGCCGTTGTCGATGGCCTCGGCGGCGCGGCCCTGTGCCTCCCCGAGCGCGTCGGTCAGTTCCGCCGAACTCATCGGCGCCTCCTGTTCGAACGCGACGATGGCGCCGGCCGAGTTGAGCAGCACCGCGTCGCGGACCGGTCCCGTCGTCCCGGCCAGCAGTTCGCGGGCGATCGCGGCGTTGACCGTGGCGTCGCCGCCCTGCAGGGACGACAACTCCACTCGTGCGATCCCCAGATCGGTGGGATCGACGGTCAGCTCGTTCACCTGACCGGCGACGACCTGCCACACCGTCGACGTGGTGGTGGTGGTCAGCTCGTCGAGTCCGTCGTCGCCGCGGACCACGAGGGCGGCTCCGCCGCGTTCGGCGAAGGCCCGCGCCAGCACCGGGGCGAGGTCGGCGAACGCGCAACCGATCAGCCCGCGCGACGGCGTCGCCGGGTTGGTCAGCGGCCCCAGCACGTTGAAGACGGTCGGGATGCCGATCTCCTTGCGCGGCGGGCCGGTGAACCGGAACGCGGGATGGAACACCGGCGCGAAACAGAACCCGATCCCGAGCTCGTCGACGCACCGCGCCACCGCCGCTGCGTCGAGGGAGATGTTCACGCCCAGCGCCTCGAGCACATCGGCACCACCGCTCTTCGACGACGCCGCGCGGTTGCCGTGCTTCACCACCGCGACACCCGCGGCCGCGATCACGATCGCCGTCATCGTCGAGATGTTGACCGTGTGCGACCGGTCGCCGCCGGTACCGACCACGTCGACCGCCGGACGGCTGACGTCCACGAGCGTCGCGTGCTCGAGCATCGCGCGCGACAGTCCGAGGAGTTCGGCCGGTGCCGCCCCCTTCATCTTCACGCCGACGCCGAAGGCGGCGATCTGAGCTCCGGTCGCGCTGTCGGTCATGATCTCGTTCATCGCCCAGGCGGCCTCGTCGGTGCTGAGGTCGAGGCGATCGATGATCTTGCCGAGGATCTGCGGCCAGCTGAAGTCGGACTGTGCGGTGCTCACGAGGACAGAGCCTAGTGGTGTGTCTCGGAATCAGGTGGCCGGTATCCGGTAGAGCGATCGGTGACCTGGCAAGGCGGAGGAGAGAGGGATGGCAGCGCCATCTCGACCGACGACAACGAAGCCAGGCGCCGATCGATCGCCGGAGACCAGTCGCCTGATTCTCCAGACACACCACCGGTTGCTGTTCAGCCCGGCCGACGCTGGAGGACGGCCCACTCGCGGGCGAATCCGCCATGCCGCGAGCCGAGGCTGGCCATGCGGGATCGTTCCTGCGACAGATGCATCGCGTCGAGCAGCTGGACCCGCGCCAGGACCAGGACCACGAACCCGTCCTCGAGTGCCGGCGGACTCGGCCCCCAGCGGTCATCGTCGACGGACTCGTAGCCGTCGAGCGCGGCCACCGCCGCCGCCTCGGCGCGCCGGGCGGGCGGCACCTCGACGTGGTGACGCAGGATGACCTCCTCGGCCGCGCGCCACGACGAGGCGTCGAGCGCGACCGAACTCGCGATCGCGTCGTCGTCGGACCGGGCGACCACCTCCACCCGTTCGTCCAGCGTCAGCGGCCCCGCCTCGGGCCGCGGTCGCAGTCGCGAGCGGAGCCGCGCCAGGCGGCCCTGCTCGACCACCCGGCCGTTCAGATCGCGGGGGCCGGATGGCACCGAACTCGACATGAACACACGGTAGCGAGTCGGGCCCGCAGTACGCGCTTCCCGGACACGCCGACTGCCGCCCGATAGGGGCTCGGACCTGCGGCGGGAGAATTACCCGGGGGCAATTTCCGACCCGGGTGGCCACCGCTTACTACGAACCGTCATACTTCACATGTGACAAGCGCTGTAGGTACCTCAGGAACAGCCATCACCTCGCGCGTGCACTCGCTGAACCGGCCCAACATGGTCAGCGTCGGCACGATCGTGTGGCTGTCCAGTGAGCTCATGTTCTTCGCTGGCCTCTTCGCGATGTATTTCGTCGCCCGTGCCAACTCGGCGGTCGGCTGGCCGCCGCCGCCGACCGAGCTGAATCTCGCCCTCGCCATCCCGGTGACGACGGTGCTGATCCTCTCCTCGGTGACTTGCCAGATGGGCGTCTTCGCCGCCGAGCGCGGCGACGTCTTCGGCCTGCGCCGCTGGTACGTCATCACTTTGGCGATGGGCACCTTCTTCGTACTGGGCCAGGCGTACGAATACACCCAGCTGGTCGGGCACGGCACCACCCTGTCGTCGGACGCGTACGGCTCGGTCTTCTACATGACGACCGGCTTCCACGGCCTCCACGTCATCGGCGGTCTGATCGCGTTCGTCTATCTGCTCATCCGGACCAAACTGTCGAAGTTCACGCCGGCGCAGGCAACCGCCGCAATCGTTGTCTCTTACTACTGGCACTTCGTCGACATCGTGTGGATCGGACTCTTCGTCACGATCTACTTCATCCGATGACACCGGCGACCTCGCATTAGAAGAACAGCCCGTCCCGCTTAGTAGAGAGTCACAGATGAGTTCATCTCCACCGCGTCCGTCGGATAGCGGCACCGAGGTCGGACCCGATGCCTCGGCCCGACGCTCCTCTGCACGCGACGCCGGCCGCCGCGCCAAGACACGACGCAAGCTCCGTCGGCGCGCCACCGGCACCATCGTGTTGCTGGCCGGTCTCGTCATGGCAGGCGTCCTCGCCTCGGTCCTGACCCCCGACCCCCAGGTCGCGGTCGCCGACCAGAGCAACGCCGCGATGATCGACAACGGTCGCAAGCTCTACGAGACCTCGTGCATCACCTGCCACGGCGCCAACCTCCAGGGTGTGCCCGACCGCGGTCCCGCGCTGCTCGGCGTCGGTGACGCCGCCGTCTACTTCCAGGTGTCGACCGGCCGTATGCCCGCGGCGCGCGGCGAGGCCCAGGCCCAGCGCAAGCCCGCGAAGTTCACGACCGAGCAGATCGATCAGCTCGGCGCCTACATCCAGGCCGAGGGCGGCGGACCGCAGGTTCCGCGCAACGCCGACGGAACGGTCGCGCAGGAGTCCCTGCGCGGCGAGAGCATCGGTCGGGGCAGCGAGCTGTTCCGGTTGAACTGCGCGTCGTGCCACAACTTCACCGGTCGCGGCGGCGCGCTGTCCTCGGGCAAGTTCGCACCGAACCTCGACGGCGTCAACGAGGCACAGATCTACACCGCGATGCTGACCGGTCCGCAGAACATGCCCAAGTTCTCGAACCGCCAGCTTGATCCGGAAGAGAAGAAGGACGTGATCGCCTACGTCAAGTACGTCTCCGAGGCCAAGCCGAGCGGCGGCCTCGCCCTGGGCGGTTTCGGTCCGACCAGCGAAGGCATGGTCATGTGGTTCGTCGGCGTCATCGCCATCGTCGCAGGCGCCATGTGGATGGGATCTCGAGCATGAGCGCGAACGACAAGGATGTCCCGTCGCGGGACGAACTCGACCAGATGAGCACCGACGAGCTCGTCAAACTCGGCACCAATCTCGACGGCGTCGAGATCATCCACCGGTCCGAGCGTTACACGGTGCCCGGTACCAAGGTCGAGAAGCGCGCCGAGCGACAGGTGGCCATCTGGTTCACCATCGCCGGTGTCTCCGCACTCGCCTGCCTCGGCATCTTCCTGTTCAACCACTGGGAGTTCGCCCTCCCCGATGACCCGAACTACTGGTGGTACACGTTCAACACGCCGCTCCTCGGCGTGACGTTCGGCCTCTCGGTGTTCGCCATCGGCGTCGCGATGATCCTCATCACCAAGAAGTTCATCCCCGCCGAGATCTCGGTCCAGGACCGTCACGACGGTGGGTCGACCGAGGTCGACAAGAAGACGATCGTCGGGCTTCTGCAGGACACCGGCACCACCTCGACCCTGGGTCGTCGCAAGATGATCATCGGCTCGGCCGGTTTCGGTCTCGGCGCCTTCGCCGTCACCGGACTCGTCGCCTTCCTCGGCGGTTTCATCAAGAACCCGTGGGCCGAGGGTCCCGACTCGCCGCTGTGGCACTCGGGCTGGTCGCCGATCTACAACCCGCCGGAAGCACCCAACGAGACCATCTACCTGCGGCGCGACACCGGCAATCCGTTCCAGGTCGCACTGGTCCGGCCGGAAGATCTCGACGCCGGTGGCATGGAAACCGTGTTCCCGTGGCGTCGTTCGGACGGGTTCGGCGAGTCCGAACACTCCCGCCACCTGTTGGAGGAGGGCCTGCACCAGGTCCGAAATCCCGTGATGCTCATCCGTCTGCGTCCCGAGGACGCGGCCCGCGCTGTGAAGCGCAAGGGGCAGGAGAGCTTCAACTACGGTGACTACTTCGCCTACACCAAGGTGTGCAGCCACCTCGGATGCCCCGCATCGCTCTACGAGCAGCGGAGCAACCGCATCCTGTGTCCCTGCCATCAGTCGCAGTTCGACGCACTCGAGTACGCCAAGCCCATCTTCGGACCGGCCGCCCGTGCCCTGGCACAGCTGCCGATCACGGTGAACAATGAGGGTTACCTCGTTGCTGCAGGCGACTTCATCGAGCCCGTCGGACCGGCATTCTGGGAGCGTAAGTCATGAGCATCGCCGAACGCCTCGGCACTCAAGCCGAAGAAGTCGACTCGCGGTATCACCTGGCCGCGGGCATGCGCCGCCAGATCAACAAGGTGTTCCCCACCCACTGGTCGTTCATGCTGGGTGAGATCGCGCTGTACAGCTTCATCATCCTGCTGGTCTCCGGCGTCTACCTGTCGCTGTTCTTCGATCCGTCGATGACCCGCGTCGTCTACGACGGCGCCTACCAGCCGCTCAACGGCGTGATGATGACCAAGGCGTACGAGACCACGCTGAACATCTCGTTCGAGGTGCGCGGCGGTCTGTTCGTCCGTCAGATCCATCACTGGGCAGCACTGCTGTTCGCGGCGTCGATCATCATCCACATGCTGCGCATCTTCTTCACCGGTGCGTTCCGCCGTCCGCGTGAGGCCAACTGGATCATCGGCTGCCTCCTGCTGATCCTGGCGATGTTCGAGGGCTTCTTCGGCTACTCGCTCCCCGACGACCTGCTCTCGGGTACCGGCGTCCGAGCCGCGATGAGCGGCATCGTCCTCGGTATCCCGGTGGTCGGCACCTGGATCCACTGGGCGCTGTTCGGCGGCGACTTCCCCGGCGTGATCATCATCCCGCGCCTGTACGTGCTGCACATCCTGCTCTTCCCGGGCATCATCCTGGCGCTGATCGGCGCGCACCTCGCGCTGGTCTGGTACCAGAAGCACACGCAGTTCCCCGGCCCCGGCCGCACCGAGAAGAACGTGGTCGGCGTCCGGATCATGCCGGTGTTCGCCGCGAAGGCCGGCGCGATGTTCGCCTTCGTCACCGGCGTGCTCGCCGTCATGTCGGGCATCTTCCAGATCAACCCGGTCTGGAACATCGGTCCGTACAACCCGGCGCAGGTGTCCGCGGGCTCCCAGCCCGACATCTACATGATGTGGACCGACGGCCTGATACGTCTGTTCCCGGCGTGGGAGCTCTACCTGGGCAACTACACGGTGCCGATGTCGAACTGGGTCGTGCTGATCATGACGATCATCTTCGGCCTGATGTTCGCGTACCCGTGGATCGAGAAGAAGCTCACCGGCGACGATGCGCACCACAACCTGCTGCAGCGTCCGCGTGACGCACCGGTGCGGACCGCCATCGGTGCCATGGCGGTCTCGTTCTACATCCTGCTGACGATCGCATGTATGAACGACATCATCGCGTTCAAGTTCCACATCTCGCTCAATGCGACGACCTGGATCGGACGCATCGGCTTGATCATCCTGCCGCCGCTGGTGTACTTCATCGCGTACCGCTGGGCACTCTCGTTGCAGCGCAGCGACCGCGAGGTCCTCGCACACGGCATCGAGACCGGCATCATCAAGCGGCTCCCGCAGGGTGAGTACATCGAGGTCCACCAGCCCCTCGGCCCGGTCGACAGCCACGGTCACCCGATCCCGCTCCCCTACGAGGGTGCGGCTCTGCCCAAGCGGATGAACAAGCTGGGTTCCGCGGGCGCGCCGGGTACCGGTTCGATCCTGACGGCCGATCCGCCGGAGGAGCAGCTGCGCAACGTCGAACTCGAGCACGAGATCGAGGCGGGCGAACGCAAGGCTCTCCGCGAGCTGCAGGCCAAGGGCGGCTACCCCTTCGGCGAGTAGCCACGCGCGAAAAGTTCCACGCACGACCCACCGCGGGCCGTCGAGCACCATCGAGTGCACGACGGCCCGCGGTGCGTTTCCGGGACGTCGCACTCCCCTCCCCCACGTCACGGTCGGCGACAGGTCGTCGATGTGGCACGGTGGACCCCATGCACCGGCTACCTCCCCGAAGTTCCGGTCTGTCCCAGATCACCCGCGGGATGGGCACTCTCGACGCCGAGATCTACGATTCGATCGCCCGCTCCCCGAGCCCCCTGCTCGACGTGACGATGCCGGCGCTCACGCGTGCCGCCGACCATTCCAAACTGTGGATGGCCGTCGCCGCCGGTCTGGCCGTGTCCGGGCGTCCGTCGCTGCAGCGCGGTGCCGCACGTGGGATGGTCTCGCTCGCCGTGACGAGCCTGGTGACCAATCAGGGCGCCAAGCGTGTGCGCCGACGGTCGCGCCCCGCCCACGGCCTCATTCCGGTGCCACGACAGGGCAGTCGGCGTCCGACGTCGAACTCGCTGCCCTCGGGTCACTCGGCCAGCGCTGCGGCGTTCGCGGTCGGGGTGGGCGTGGAGAATCCGCCGGCGGGCCTGCTGCTGTCCGCCCTGGCGGGGCTCGTCGGGTTGTCCCGCGTGGCGACCGGAGCCCACTACCCCGGTGACGTGGTCGCCGGGCTCGGTATCGGGGCCGTGATCGCGACCATCGGCGCGCGCGTCATTCCGCCCATCACCGAGCCGTCGCTGTCCCTGGCCGCCCCGTCCGTCGTCGACGTGGACCGCAACCCGGACGGGGCAGGTCTGGTCGTCGTCGTCAATCCGGGTTCCGCGGATGGCCGGGGGCGTCGTGTCGTCGAGACGATCCGCGGCCGGCTACCGGCCGCCGAGATCGTCGAGCTCGACGAGACCGACGACATGGCAGCCGTTTTCGCCGAAGTCGCGACCCGCGCGACGATCCTCGGGGTGGCCGGTGGCGACGGTACCGCGGCGTGCGCGGCCGGGCCGGCGCTCGCCGCCGACATCCCCCTCGCGGTCTTCCCCGCCGGCACCTTCAACCACTTCGCCCGCGACATCGGGTGTGGGACGGTGGACGCCACCATCGAGGCCATCCGCGCGGGGTCGGCGTCCCGGGTCGACGCTATGTGGCTCAATGATTCCCGACTGATCCTCAACACCGCGAGCATCGGCGCTCACCCCGATTTCGTCCGGGTACGCCGGCGTCTGCAGCGGCGGATCAGCCGTCCGCTCGCGACCGCTGCCGCGGTGTTGCACGTCCTCCGCAAGGATCCCCATGTGCGCATCGAGGTGGAAGGCCGTGTGCTCGACGCGTCGCTCTTCCTCGTGGGCAACTCGATCTATCAGCCCACCGGATTCCTTCCCTCCCGTCGTGTCCGGCTCGACGACGGACTCCTCGACGTGCGCATCCTCGAGACCAGCCATCGCTGGGCGACGCTGCGGCTGCTCGGCTCGCTGGCCGCCGGACGCCTCGAACGCTCGCGTCTCTACCACGAGATGCAGGTGCCCGAGTTCCGGTTCACCGCGGTCGACGGTCCGGTCGCGGTCTCGCACGACGGGGAGGTCGAGGATTCGTACTCCCACGCCGACTTCCGCGTGGACTATCGCGCCCTCAAGGTATTCCGGCCCGCCGCCCGCCGGCGGTCCTGACCCGAGCGACACGCCCCGACCGCGGGACAGCGAAGCGCCCCACCGGATCACCGGTGGGGCGCTTCGTCTCGGTTCGTGATCGCGCGGTGCGCGTGGGCTCAGTGCTTCTCGGGGCCGACGTGGTACTCGAAGACGAGTCCCGCCGCGGTACCCATGATCACCACCACGGCGAAGATCGACAGCCAGAAGTTGCCGGTGGCAAAGCCGACCGCGAAGGTCGAGGCGCCGAGCGCGATCAGGATCGGCCACCAGGAGTGCGGGCTGAAGAAGCCCAGCTCGCCTGCGCCGTCCTCGATCTCGGCGTCTTCGTAGTCCTCCGGGCGGATCTCGACGCGCCGTGCGACGAACCGGAAGAACGTGCCCGCGATGAGCGTCAGGCCCGCCGCGAAGAACAGGCCGACGACGCCGACCCACTCGATGCCCTTGCTGGTGAAAGCGGTGAAGAGGGTGTACGCGACGCCCGTCAGAAAGAAGAAGGCGGTCAGCATCTCGAAGAGGCGTGCCTCGATCTTCATCGTCAGCTCACTTTCTTGGTGCAGTTGGCGAGGGCCGGGTTGTCCCGGTCACCGGTCGCGCCGACGCTGCCGTCGGTGGCGCGGCGCGTGTCGAACGGCACCGTGGTCACCGCTTCGGGCGCCTGGCAGATCGCTGCGAGCGCTTCCGCGTTGGTGGCACCGGGGTTCGACTCACGGAACCGGATGTAGCTGTCGAAGTCCTCCGGGGACACCGCGCGGACCTCGAAGTTCATCATCGAGTGGTACGTGCCGCACATCTCCGCACAGCGGCCGACGAAAGCTCCGGTCCGGTCGATCGACTTGATCTGGAAGACCGGGTCGGTCGCGTTCTGCTCCGGGAAGGGGAAGACGTCGCGCTTGAACAGGAACTCCGGCACCCAGAACGAGTGGATGACGTCGGCCGAGGCGATGTTGAACTCGATGCGCTTGCCGGTCGGGAGCACCAGCACGGGGATCTCCGACGACGAGCCGACCGTCTCGATCTTGTCGAACTGGAGGTAGTCGCGGATGTCGTCGTCACGACCGCCGGCCGGACCGGGAAGCTCACCGTGCTCCCCACCCTCGTCGCTGCCGGCGTGCTCGGTCTCGGCACCGCTACCGGTCTGGGCCTGGACCTCGAACGGGTTGCCGTTCTGCTCGAAGCCGTTGTAGGTGGTGCCGTCGGAGAACTCGACCTGGTTGTAACCGAACTTCCAGTTCCACTGGAACGCGGTCACGTCGACGACGACCTTCGAGTCGTCGTTCTTGCTCTCGACGTTGTTCTGCACGATGACCGTGAAGTAGAAGAGCACGGCGATGATCACGAACGGGATCGCCGTGTAGGTGAGCTCCAGCGGCACGTTGTACGCGGTCTGGCGCGGGAACACGCCCTTCTTCGCGTCGTTCGCACGGTGGAACGTGATCGTCCAGAAGATCAGTGCCCACACCAGGATGCCCATGACCAGAGCCGCGATGACCGACCAGGTCCACAGATCGACCATCTCTTTGCCATCGGGCGTGACGCCCTCGGGCCAACCGAAACGCATCGCCTCACTGGCGTCGCAACCCGACATCAGCAGTGCGCCGAGGCCGAGAGTGGCGACGAATCCCAGTCGCTTCATCGTCCGCGACGCTGATGAGACACGCCTCGCTCGGGGCCGTCCACCGTGTGCCAATTTCACGCCTTCCTGCTCGCTCACCGGCGCCCTCGCGCCGAGGTGAGTGCATGCCACATGACCTGCACGGGGCAAGGTCTTGCCGTCAACACACAGCAATTCTTGCACCTAGTACTACGCAGCGTAGACCAACCCGGGGACGCTGACGGAATCGGGGCGCGATCCGGTCGTGTCCTCTCGCTTTCCGTCCCGCGCCGGTGTCGTCGACGCGTGAACGACGGCCCGGCCGCGCACTCGCCCCACCCCGCCACGTCGGCGCTCCACCGTGTGCTTCAGGCATACTCGGACGCGATCCGGCGCGGGGTGGAGAACCTGCTGTGGACCGGTAACTGAACGGAGAGAACGAGACGTGTGTGGTCTGCTCGGCCTGCTGACATCCGACGGAACGGCCGCCGAGGTCGTCGAACCGGTGGCGGTGGCCTCGCACTGCATGCGGCATCGCGGACCCGACGAACCCGGCACCTGGCACGACGACGACATCGTGTTCGGGTTCAACCGCCTTTCGATCATCGACATCGAACACTCACACCAGCCACTCCGCTGGGGTCCGCCCGAGAATCCCGATCGGTACGCGCTCGTGTTCAACGGCGAGATCTACAACTACCTCGAGATCCGTGCGGAACTCGCCAGGGACGAGGGCGCGCTGTTCCGCACCGAGGGAGACAGCGAGGCGATCGTCGCCGCCTTCCATCACTGGGGACCCGACGCGGTCCGGCGGCTGCGCGGGATGTTCGCGTTCGCGATCTGGGACACCGAGAACCGGTCGCTGTTCCTCGCGCGTGACCCGTTCGGCATCAAGCCCCTTTTCGTGGCGTCCGGTCCCGGCGGGCTGATCTTCGGCAGCGAGAAGAAGAGCCTGCTCGAACTGATCGAGCGCGTCGGATTGTCGTCGGAGCTCGATCCCCGCGCGATCGAGCACTACACGGTGCTGCAGTACGTCCCGGAGCCCGAGACCATCCATGCCTCGATCCGGCGTCTGGAGTCGGGCTGTCACGCCACCGCGACGCCGGGCAGTCCCCTGTCTGTCCGGCGGTACTTCACTCCCCAGTTCGGTGTCCGACCGGTCACCGACGCCACCCGGCAGAAGCGCTACGACGAGATCGCCGACGTGCTCGCCGACTCCGTCGCCAAGCACATGCGGGCCGACGTCACGGTCGGGTCGTTCCTGTCCGGTGGCATCGACTCGACAGCCATCGCCGCGCTCGCGATCCGGCACAACCCGGACCTCATCACCTTCACCACCGGCTTCGAGCGCGAGGGCTACTCGGAGGTCGACGTCGCGGCCGAGTCCGCGGAGGCGATCGGCGCGCGGCATGTCGTGAAGGTCGTCGGGCCGTCGGAGTTCATCGAGGCGATCCCCTCGATCGTCTGGTACCTCGACGACCCGGTCGCCGATCCCGCACTCGTCCCGCTCTACTTCGTGGCGGCCGAGGCACGCAAGCATGTGAAGGTCGTGCTGTCCGGTGAGGGCGCCGACGAACTCTTCGGCGGGTACACGATCTACAAGGAACCGCTGTCGCTCGCGGCCTTCGACCGGTTGCCCCGACCCCTGCGCCGGGCGGCCGGCAAGATCTCCGACCGCATCCCCGAGGGAACCCGCGGTAAGAGCCTGCTGCACCGCGGGTCACTCACGCTCGAGGAGCGGTACTACGGCAACGCCCGCAGCTTCGACGACGCGCGGCTTCGCGCGGTGCTCCGCGATTACCGTCCCGAGTGGACCCACACCGACGTCACCGCCCCGATCTACGCGATGAGTGAGGGATGGGATCCGGTGGCGCGCATGCAGCATCTGGATCTGTTCACCTGGCTGCGTGGCGACATCCTGGTCAAGGCGGACAAGATCACGATGGCCAACTCGCTCGAGTTGCGCGTGCCGTTCCTCGATCCGGAGGTCTTCGCGATCGCCGAAGGCCTCCCCCACGACGAGAAGATCTCGCACGGCACCACGAAATACGCGTTGCGCAAGGCGCTGGAGCAGATCGTCCCGGCGCACGTCCTCCACCGCAAGAAGCTCGGCTTCCCGGTGCCGATCCGGCACTGGCTGGCCGGGACGGAGATGTTCGACTGGGCGCACCAGACCGTCGCGCAGTCCCAGACCGATCACATCTTCGCCAAGGACGCGGTGATCGCGATGCTCAACGAGCACCGAGAAGGCGTGGTGGACAACAGCCGTCGTCTCTGGACTGTCCTGATGTTCATGGTCTGGCACGGCATCTTCGTCGAGGGCACCATCGTTCCGGAGATCATCGACCACACCTACCCGGTCCGCGTCTAGTCCGGGATTCCTTCTCAGACAGCACAACCGCCCCCGACAACCGCCCCCGAAACCCGCCCGCGACAGCGGAGTCGACGACGATATCGGGCTGT